>DJRS01000065.1 GCA_002440145.1 Verrucomicrobia bacterium UBA6354 | reverse complement strand
TCGCGGCGAAAGTCCTCTACTCGACCCTCACCCAGCGCTTCGAAGCGACAAAAGACGTATCGGCCGTAAGGGCGGCGTGCGGACGCAAAGGCGGCAAAAAGACGCAGGCCAAAAAGCGTGTGGCGCAAGCAAAATCCAAGCAAAGTTCAAGCAAAGTCCCGAATGTTTGCTTGAAGCAAAACGTCAAGCAAAATTCAAGCAAAGCTTGAAAGGGGGTGCTCAAGCAAGTGCTTTAGCAGCTCTGCTAAAGCCTACATCTACATCTACTGCTACATCTACACCTACTTCTACAACTACAACTACAACTACACCTGTATCTGATACATACATACAGATACACACAGGGGGGACACCCCCCAACCCCCTGTGTGTGTTGTTTTTTTGTTGGTCTGTTTGGTTTTGTCGGGGGATCGTGCGGGACGGATGCGACAGGCAGGACAACCGGGACGGTCATACGCAAGGGGCGTAGGGGGAGAGAATATCTCATCACGCAGAGAACGCAGAGAGTGGGGGTAGGGGGTAATTAACCGTGTAGAGAATGGAGAAAATGTAGAGGGTGGCCTCTCTGCGTTCTCAGCGCATCTCTGCGTGAGGAATAAACACCGAGGTTGTCAACCGTGCAGAAAATGTAGAGGATGGAGAATGGAGGCTTCCTCTCTCGCCCTTCACGCGGCTCCACGTCCCGTGACGCATGAAGGTCCTCTTCAGTCCCTCGGCGAGCTGTATTGTCGAGCCGCATTATGCGATAGGGGTCGGCAGAAGGGGGGCCGACCTTCTGCATTTTCCGGTGGCGGATTCGTCATGCCCATACGTGGGAACCGACCCCTTGCGGCGAGGCGCGGGGCGCGGAAATGTGCCCGGGAAGCGCACCGTGCGCGTCATTTTCGGGACAGTCCGCGGCAGGTTGAAAATTTCGGGGAGACTCCGGACGAATAGCGGGCTTGAACTGTGGCGCGGGAATTTGCTATAATAGAGCAAGCGTAAAATCTAAAAAGGAACGTCTAAAAAGGAACGTCTATGAAGAATGTTTGTCTGATGATAGGCGCCGTGTTCGCGGCGCTCACCGCGTTGGGCGGGTGCACGCCCGGGGTGGTGTCCGCAAAGTACAACGAGAACGAGATCCGGTTTTCGCCGCGCGAGATGACGATCGAGGTCGTCCGCAAAGGCCAGACGGTCGTGGAGAAGAGCAAGATCGGCCTGAAGGTCGACGACGCGTGTCTGTGCAAGGACGCGAAGCTCGTGGGCGTGACGACGAAGGCCGTCGCCGGGACGGTATCCACGCCGGTCTACAAGAAGGCCTCCGTCGATCTGGCGGCGCAGGAGACGTTCGCGGACTTCGGCGACTGGGGCGTGCGCCTGGTGGCGCGTCCGGACGGGGTGGCGTACCGCTTCGAGACGAAGAAGCCGGGCACGATCACGGTGGACGGGGAGAAGTTCGACTTGACGCTCCCGGGGCGCGCGGCGGACTGCTGGTACACGGTGAGCCACGAGTTCGGGTGCGAGGAGGTCAAGCCGCGCAAGGACAAGGCGGGCGCCATCGTCCTGAAGGAGAAGGAGTTCATCTATCTGCCGTTCGTCTACACGGTGAACGGGCAGACGGTCGCGGTGACGGACTCGGACGTCCATGACTACCCGGTGCTGAATCTCGAGCCGGAGACGGACGCGGACGACCAGAACGCGTCGTTCGAGGCGGAGTTTGCGGGCTGGCCGAAGAAGACGCAGCGCGTGGGCGGCTGGGGCAATGAGGTGCTCTCCCAGGGCGGCCGCTGGGTCAAGGTCGTCGAGCACGAGGACTGGCTCGTGAAGACGGCGGGCACGCGCACCTTCCCCTGGCGCGTGTTCATGCTGGCGGACGACCCCTCCAAGCTCTGCGAGGCGGATATCGTGTACGCGCTGGCGACCCCCGCGGCGCCCGGCAGCGACTTCTCGTGGGTCAAGCCCGGCAAGGTCGCCTGGGACTGGTGGAACTGCTTCGACAACCAGGGAGACGCGGGCTGCAACACCAAGACCTACGAACGCTTCATCGATTTCGCCGCCAAGACGGGCGTCGAGTACGTCATTTTCGACGAGGGCTGGAGCGAAAAACTCAACATCTGGAAGTTCCACAAGGACGTGGACGTGCCGCACCTCATTCAGTATGCGGAAAAGAAGGGCGTGGGCATCATCCTCTGGATGGCGTGGGCGCAGATCTACGGCGAAGAGGAGAAGGTCGCCGAACATTTCGGCAAGCTCGGCGCCAAGGGCTTCAAGGTCGACTTCATGGACCGCGCGGACGCGGAAATCGCGGACTTCCTGGAGAAATTCGCCGCGGCTTGCGCCAAGCACAAGCTCGTCATCGACTACCACGGCGTGTACCGTCCGGTCGGCTTGAGCCGCACGTACCCGAACATCCTCAACTACGAGGGCATCCACGGGCTGGAGCAGATGAAGTGGCGGGGCGAGAAGGGCATGATGGAGAACGACGTGCGCGCCTTCTTCCTGCGTCTCTCGGCGGGTCCGATGGACTATACGCCCGGCGCGATGCTGAACCACGCGATCGGTTCGGGCTATGTGGGCAGCAAGGCGGGCAACTTCCCCGGCTCGGTCGGGACGCGTGCGCGGCAGATGGCGATGATGGCCCTTTACGAGGCGCCGCTGCAGATGCTCAGCGATTCGCCCACGAACTACGAGAAGAACATGGAGTGCTTCGGCTTCATGGCGGCCGTGCCGGTCGTCTGGGCGGACACGGTGGGCCTGGCCGGTTCGCCGGACACGGTGGCGGCCTGCGCCCGCCAGGCGAAGGACGGTTCGTGGTATGCCGCGGGCATCGGCGTGACGGCGGCGCAGGACTACGTGCTCGACACCTCCTTCCTGGGCAAGGGCAAGTGGAAGGCGGAGTTCTTCCGCGACGCCGAGAACGCGGACAAGGACGCGACGGGCTACATCCACGGCGAGAAGATCGTGACGGCGGGCGAGAAGATCCCCGTCCACCTCGCGCCGGGCGGCGGCTTCATCGTGAAGTACACGCCCGCGGCGGCCAAGTAAGGGACGCGGCATGGCTACGACGGCGCGTATCATCGACGGCAAGGAATTGGCGCGGCGCCTGCGGGCGGAAATCGCCGCGGGCGCGGCGGAACTGAAGGCGCGCACGGGGTCCGTCCCCGGGCTCGCCGTCATCCTCGTCGGGGACAACCCGGCGAGCGTCAGCTACGTGACGGCCAAGGAGAAGGCGTGCGGCGAGGCCGGCATGCTTTCGCGCGAGATCCGCCTGCCTGCGGAAACGACGGAGGCGGAACTGCTGGAGCGGATACGCGAACTGAACGCGGACCCGGCCATCCACGGCATCCTCGTGCAGCTTCCCCTGCCGCGGCACATCCGCGAGAAGGCGGTCATCGACGCGATCGCGCCGGAGAAGGACGTGGACGGGTTCACGCCGGTCAACGTGGGGCGCATGCTGATCGGCGAGCCGTGCTTTCTGCCCTGCACGCCGCACGGCATCATCAAGCTCATCGAATTCGGGGGTCTGGATCTCGCGGGCAAGCACGTGGTCGTCATCGGGCGCAGCAACATCGTGGGCAAGCCGGTCGCGGCGCTTCTCGCGCGCAAGGAGACGAACGCCACCGTCACGCTCTGTCATACCGGCACGCCCGACATCGCGGCGTTCACGCGACAGGCGGACGCCGTCGTCGTGGCGACGGGGCGTCCGGGCACGCTGACGGGCGACATGCTCAAGCCGGGCGCGGTCGTCATCGACGTGGGCGTGAACCGCGTGCCGGACGCGTCCAAGCCGAAAGGCTTCCGTCTCGTCGGGGACGCGGACTTCGCGAGCTGCGCGGCGGTCGCCTCGGCCATCACGCCGGTGCCGGGCGGGGTCGGGCCGATGACCATCACGATGCTCCTCTGGAACACGTTGGAAAGCGCGAAACGGGCTTTGGCCGGATGAAAGCGTTCCTCTTTCTTGCGGTTCTCTCGGCCCAGCCTCTCGCGAGCGAGGATGTCCTGGAGCCGAGCATCGCAAACGAGGTGGAACATGCGCTCGCGCGGGCGGCGACGAATGCGCCGCCGGTACGGATTGCGGGGGACGTCCTGGGCACAAACGGGCTTTCGAAGACGCAAATGGCCGTGCGTCTCGTCTCGTCGCAGAACGGTGCGGGGCGCTGGATGCAGGGCACGAACGACGTGACGCGGCTCGCGGTGGAAATATTGGAATCGCTGTAAAGCGGGGAGAAACGCCATGTTTCGGAAAATGATGATTCTAGGTGCGGCAGTCGCGGTTTCATCCGGTGTTTCGGCGAATTCGCCGGGATCCCCCGTTTCGCTGGACGTGTTCACGGACGGGACCGCCCTCGCGACGCGGCGGGTCGTCCCCTCGGCGGACGGGGTGGTGCGGTTTGTCACGGCGGACGTGCCGCTTGCCGGGACTTTCCGGGCCACCGCCTCGAACCCGGTGACGCTCCAGAAAGGCGAGGCGCGGGTGAAGGGGACGGTCGTCTATCGTGTGGCGGCGGGGCTGAGGGATCTTCTCGATTCGGGGGCGTCCGCCCCCGGTGCGCACATCCGCGTGGGGGCGGTTTCCGCGGCGGAGCCGAATGCGCTGGCCCGCGCGGAAGGCAGTCTGCGGCAGGAAGGGGATTCGGTCCGGGTCGAAACGCCGGGCGGGACGGCCCTGTCCATCCCGTACGCCAATATCGCGGGGATCGCCGCGGAAGCGGATTGGACGGAAGACGCGCAGGAATGGACGCTGACGGGCGAGCGGAATCCGTACGCGATCGCCTATTGGATAGCGGGCCCGCGCTGGACGCCGAGCTGCATTCTGACGGTTTCGGGGGATGCGGCGCGTTTGCAGGCGTGGGCGGAACTGGCCAATGATTCGTCCGGCGACTGGACGGACGTCATGGTTTCGCTCGTTTCGGGCACGCTCGCGCGGCAGGCGGACGCGCCGATCCTGCGCACGCGGCTCTACGGCCGGACCCTGGCGAAAGGGGCGAACTTCGGATTCGCCGCGGACGGCGCGCCGGAGGAGATGGCCGCGCCGCAGGGGGATGTCGTCTACCGCCCGATCGGGAAGGTGTCGCTCAAGAAGAACGAGACGCGGACGCTTTCCCTGGGAGAGGCGGAGACGGCCGTGCGGCGGCTCGTTTCGTGGAACGCCGATACGGAAGGCGCGGGTGCGCTGTGGGACGTCGTTTGCTTCACCAATACGTTCGCGGTTCCGCTCGACGCGTGCCCGGTGCTCGTCCTGTCCGACAACCATGTGCTGGGGCAGGGGACGATCGCGTGGACGGAGCCGGGGGCCGAGGCGGAAATGCGCCTGGCGCGGGCCCGTTCCGTCACGGGCGAGTGCAAGGTTCTGGGACGCGGCTCGCGCGAGGTCAAGTCCGCCGACGGGGTGACGGAGCGGCTCGAGAAGGAAGCGGAGGTCGTGCTGACGCTCAAGAACACGCGCACGGAAGCCGTGACGGTAAAGGTCGTGCGGGAAATCACGGGCGAAATCGTGGAGGTTTCGCCGGCGCCCGGCGGGCAAACGACGCGGTCCTCGCCGGAAATCGGGGCGATCGACGACATCCAGCGCATCGTCTGGAACGTTCTCTTGGCGGCGGGCGAGGAGAAAGAATTGCGTCTTCGCTACCGTTACAGCGCAAAAATGTGATATAATATGGACATGAATTCGAGATTGATGTATGTTCGCAAAATCGCATGGGCGGTTGCGGTGCTGGTGACGTCGGCGGGCGTGGCGTTCGCCGCGCCCGGCCCCGGGTCGCGGTATGCGACGGATGCCTATCCCGGCTTCGATTCGGGGGAGGATCTGCCGAAGCCCGAGAAGAAGACGCCTTCGTGGTTCTCGTTCTTCACCTCGCCGGCGAAAGACAATGCGTCCGAGCAGCTTTCCTATGCGCGGGCGTGCGAGGCGGCCTACGAATGGCGTACGGCGCGGCGCGCTTACGATGCGCTTGTCACCTATTGGCCGATGGCCCCCGAAGCGGTCGTGGCCCAGAAGGCCTTGGCCGACCTCTACTACACGCACTACTTCGACTGCGAAGAGGCGTTCCGGGAGTACAAGTACCTGCTGGATTTCTATTCGTCGCAATGCGACTACGATTCCATCGTGCGGCGCATGTACGACGTGGCGCAGGTCATGCGCGAGGAAGGCAAGAAGATCGGCTTCTTCCGTTTTTCGAACGCGGCGGACGTCCGACGGGCGTTCGAGGCGGTGGTGCGCGCCGCGCCGGGTTCGCTGTTTGCGCCGCGGGCCATGCTGACCGCCGGCGAATTGCGCGAAGAGGAGGGGTCGTACGACAAGGCGATTGAGGTCTACGAGACGGTCCGCAACATCTACCCGGCGTCCAAGGAGGCCGTGGAAGCCCTGCACGCCGAGGCGGCGGTCCGCATGCGGGTGCTACGGGCGCACGAGTACAATCGCGCGCGGTGCCAGGATACGATTTGGTTCTTGCGCATGGCGCTGGATACGCGCCCGGACGAGGCGGCGAGGGCCGACTATCAGGCTTGGCTGGAGGAGGCGACGGGGGTCATCGAGCGGGAGGCCTACCAGGCGGCCCGATTCTATGATTCGCGCACGCGCACGCGCCGGAGCGCCATTCGCGCGTACGAACGTTTCCTCGCGCGCTATCCGGCCAGCAAGTATGCGCCCGCGGCGCTCGCCCGCCTGGGCGAACTGCAGAATGGCGCGCCTGCCGCGCCCGTGGCGGGAGGTGCGGAAAAGCCGGACGGGGCCCCGTCCGCGCAGGGAGGGGAGCCGGCCGACACGCGTTCCCTGTGGCGGAAAACATGCGATTTCTTCGGGGCGTATGCATGGCGGTCGCGCGTGCCGGACGAGACGCGGACGGTTTTCGTGCCGACTTTCCGCAACGAGAGCGACGTGGCGGAGATAGGCGCGGTGGCGGCCCGCCAGCTCTTGCGCGAAATCCAGCGCGAGGGGTCGTTCAAGATCGCCGCGCAAGACGCCGCGGCGATCGAGGTGCAGGGCGTGATCAAGGGCGTGAGCGCGGTGCAGCTTTCCTACAACCGCAGCAGCGACCGGCGCCATCGCGAGAACCATGCGACGATGAAAGCGTCCATCAGCGTAATCGACAAGCGCAAGGGCAAGGTGCTGATCGACAACCGGCCTTACGAGGCGATGACGTCTTTCCTGTCCGACGACGATACGCGCGCGCGCCTGCGGGAGGCGTCCGGGCGTCTGGCGGAAGATCTGGCGATGCAGATCGTGGACGATCTGATTCTTTTCGATTGGGAGAAATAAGATGAACGAAGTACATGCGGTAATCGAACTCAAAATAACCCCTCAACGCGATTGCGGTTTTGGAAAGATCGCCGAGCGCGTGGCGAAGTACGAGCAGGTGGAAGCTTGCTTTCTGATGTCGGGGGCGTACGACCTGCTGGTGTTCGTGAAGGGCGCGAGCCTGCAGGACGTGGCGCAATTCGTCGCGCAGGATCTCTCGACGATCGAGGGCGTGCTGTCGACGGCGACGCACTTCATGCTGAAAACCTACAAGGCAAAGGGATTCCTGGATTTCCAGGGCAACGACGATCGTTTGGCCGTGACCCCCTGAAGGAGTGAACAAAATGGCAGTGGATTTGGCTCAGAAAGCGCAGAATTTCATGAATCGCGGACGCCAGGCGCTGGAGTCCGGGCGGTTTGAACTGGCGATGGAGTTGTTGATGGAGGCCGTCAAGGCGGCTCCGGACGTCTTGGAGGCGCGCAAATTGTTGCGCACGGCGCAAATAGCGAACTTCAAGAGCAAGGGCAAGCCGGGCCTTGGCGCAAAGATCGGCTATATGCTCGCGCGGCAGAAAATCATGGGGCTCGTGAAGAAGGGGAAGGGCGCCGAGGCGATGGAAGAGGCGGAAAAGCTTCTCTGCCAGAATCCGCTCGACCCCGACAACATCGAGGCGGCCGTCAAGGCGGCTGAAGCGGCGGGCAAGACCGACCATGCCGCGGTGACGGTCGAAGCCGCCTACGAGTGCGGGCGCAAGGATCCTGCGCTGCTTGAACGCGTCGCCAATTATTACCAAATGGCGAAGGACTGGGCGCGCGCGCGCGACGCCTATCTGAAACTGGCGCAAATCAAACCGGGCGACCAGCGCATCCAGCAGCTCTTGAAGAATACCGAGGCGCAGGCGACCATGAACGCGGGATGGGAGCAGACGGCCGGAAAGAAGGGCGGTTTCCAGGCGCTTATCGCGAACAAGGAGCAGGCGAAGCGCCTCGACCAGGCGAACAAGGCGGTCGTCACGGGAGACGATGCGGACGCGCTCATCGCCGAAAAGCTCGCGCAAATCGAAAAAGAGCCCAAAAACATGAATTTCCGCCGGGCGTTGGCGCGTTTGTACATTCAGAACAAGCGTTATGCCGAAGCCATCGAGTGTCTGCAGGCGGCGATCGAGGTGGCGGGCGCCATGGACCCGGAGCTCGACCGGATGCTTTCGCAGACGTATGTGCAATACTACACCCAGCGCATCGAAGAGCTGCGCGCGGCGGGCGAGGAAGAGGAGGCGCAGAAGACGGAGCAGGAGCGCGACCAGTTCGTTCTGGACGACCTCGCGGCGCGTGTCGAGCGTTATCCGAACGACTTGCACCTGCGCTATGAATTGGGCACGCAGTACTTCAAGTGGGGATACTACGACGAAGCGCTGGAGAACCTGCAATTGGCGCAGAAGAGTCCGAAAGACCGCCTGTGGGCGCTTTACTATCTCGCGATGTGCTTCTTGAAGAAGGAGCAGACGGACATGGCCGTCATGCAGCTTGAGACGGCGCGCGACGCGATCCCCACAATGGACGATCTGAAGAAGAAGGTCGTCTACCAGCTCGGCTTGTGCGCGGAAAAGGCGGGCGATCTGGAGAAGGCGTACCAGTACTACAAGGATGTGTACGCGGCGGATGTGGGGTTCGAGGATTTGTCGCAGCGCATGCTCGCGGTTTCCCAGGCGCTCAAGGCCAAGCAGTCGTGAGTGGCAGCCCCAAGGAGAGTCGAACTCCTCTAACAAGCATGAAAAGCTTGTGTCCTAGCCGATAGACGATGGGGCCGTATCAACGAGAAGAAATTATATCATATTACGGGTGCCTCCGCAAGGGGGTATCTGTAACTTTTTTCGTTTTTTCTTCTTGAGATGCCTGTATGACGGCGCGTGAAGCTTGCATAGCCTTCAATTTGACGGAAAACATAGGCTCCGTCAGTGTCGCGAAACTCGCCGCCGTCTGTGGCGGAATCGTCGGCGCCTGGGAGAACTATCCGCACAAGATAGCGCGAACGGGCGGTGAAGTGGATTGGGAGGCCGAAATCCGGAAGGCGAAGGGCTGCGGGGTCCAAATCGTGACGCCGGCGGACGAGGCTTACCCCGAAATCTTGAAAAAGACGCCCGGCCACCCGCTCGCGCTCTATGTCACGGGCAACGTCGATGCGCTGTCGACCCCCTGCATAGCGTTGGTCGGAACCCGCCGCGCCACCCCCTACGGCCGGGATCAGGCGTTCAAATTTGCGAAAGGGCTGGCGGAAAATGGCTGGACGGTGGTTTCGGGGTTGGCGGAAGGGATAGATGGCGAGGCCCACCGCGGCGCTTTGGAAGGCGGAGGCCCCACGATCGGCATTCTCGGTTCGGCCTTGGATTGCTTTTATCCGGAGGCGAACCGGGAATTGGCGCGAGAAATGGTTCGCAAGGGAGGCGCCGTCGTGAGCGAGTTCCCCTTCGGACGCGAACCCGACCGCCAGACCTTCCCCCAGCGGAACCATGTCGTCGCGGCGCTTGCGAGAGGCGTTGTGGCCATCGAGGCCCCGGTGAAGAGCGGGACGCTCATAACCGCGGAGCTCGCCGGCAATCTGGGCCGCACGGTCATGGCCGTCCCCGGGCGGGTGGACAGCCGGGCCAGCGCGGGATGCTTGAACCTCCTGCGCGAAGGGGCCCGCCTGGTTCGTCATGCCGAAGATGTCCTGGACGAGATGTCGAATCTGATGGCATTTGCGCAGAAAGTGGCCCAAAAGCAACAAGAACAAAAAGAGGAAGAGGCGAAGCTCCCTGTCCCGGACAAATCGGCCGACGCCTCGTCGCCGGTGCCGGAACCGCGCTACAGTCTGGAGGAAGCGCTCGTCATGCGGCATGTCGAGATGGACGGCGTTTCCATCGACGACTTGGTGCGGCGGACGCATTTGCCCGCGGCAAAGGTCAACACGCTCTGCATGACGTTGCGGATGAAGGGGCGCGTACGGTTCTTCCCGGGCAATCGCGTGGCTTTGCCGCGTGCGGACTGATTGGCCGGGCGATGCCGCCTTGAAGAGGCAAACATGGAAAAATCGCGCGTATTTCTGAATCCCGGGCGCAAATTGGTCGACGAGGTGGCCGATTGGCTGTGTGGCGGGGCGGGCTATCCCGGACGCGTGCGCCGCGGCGCGGACGGCGTCCATTCGCTCGCGCACCTGCTTCTGGTCGTGCCCACGGCGCAAAGCGGACGGAATTTGCGCCTGGCGCTGGCCCGGCGCGCCCGGGAGAAAGGCTGGGGCGGGATTTTGCCGCCGCTCGTCAGCATGCCCGACCTGTTGCTGCATCCCGCCGGCAAGCGCGTGGCGACGGAGGCGGAGGAACTTGCCGTCTGCGCCGAACTCCTGCGCCAGACCGATTTGCATGCCTTTTCCGCGCTTTTCCCGCGCCCGCCCGGGGAAAAGACGCTCGACTGGGCGCTCGATGCGGCGCGAACGATCCTCGGCATTTATTCCGTTCTCGGCGAAAAAGGGCTCTTGATGCGCGAGGTGGACTGCCCGGAAGACGCGGCGCGTTGGCGGGATCTGTCCGGGTTGGAGGAGCGTTTCCTCGCGGCGTTTTCCGCCCGGGGCGTTTTGCCGCGGTGTCTGGCGCGCCGGGAAGCCGCCGCGGCCGGGTGCGTCGAGCCGGACGTCGAGGAGATCGTCCTGCCGTCCGCCGTGGACATCCCGGGCGCGTTCACGGATTATCTCGTCCATTCGTCCTGCCCGGCGACCCTGCTTCTGCACGCCTTTCCGGAGGAGGCGGACAAATTTGACGCGTGGGGGCGCCCGCAAGGCGATTTCGCCGCGTCCCTGCCGCCCGGCGCGATCCATCCGTCCCCCACGCCCCTCGAGGAAGCGGACGCCATTGCCGCGCATTTCGCCGCGGTTGCGACTTCCGAGGCGTGGCCGGCGCTCGTCGTGTGCGATGCGGACATGCACGCGGCGCTGGAGGGCGCGTTCCAGAACCGGTTTGCGGAAGACGAGCTCGTCCTGCGCAACCCGTCCCGCGAACCGCTGGCGCAAACGGCCCTCGGCCGCCTGCTCGTGGAGCTTTTGCAGCTGGCCGACCGGGATGACTACGAGTCGTTTTCCGCCTTTGCGCGTTCCGGCGACGTGGCGCGGTGGGCCGCCGCGGCGCTGAAGGTGGATTCCGCCGAAATCGCGCGCGCCGTCGGGATGTTGGACGCCGTACAGAACGCCCATCTGCCGCGGACGCTTGGCGAGGCGATAACCGGCACGGAGGACGAAGAGGTGCGCGCCCATACGAACGACGAGCGCGCGGCGCTCGGGCGGCTCCTCCAATTGGCCCGGCTCGTGGAGGCGAAGCGGACCGACCCCTACGGCTTCCTGCGCGAGATCTTCGCCTCCCTCGTCCTGGACGAGCGCAATCCGTCGGACCGCGAACTCGTGGCGGCGGCGGAAGCCGTGCGCGCCTTGCGGGCGGATTGCGCGAGCGAACTCATACCGGAATCCATGCGGCAGCCGCTTTTCGTGCGCCTGCTGAAACGCGCGACCTATATGCAGGAGCCGGTCGCGCCGAACGTGCTCACCGCCGGCGGCTGGCTCGAAGTGGCCTGGTGTCCGGACGGCGAACTCGTCTTCGCCGGCTTCAACGAAGGGTGCGTGCCGGGCGACGTGGTCGGGCACGCTTTTGTCCCGGACGCGCTCCGCCAGACGCTGGGCGTCACCACGAACGCCTCGCGCGCGGCGCGCGACCGGTACATTTTCGCGCAGGCCCTGCGGTGTCGCCCGGCCGGCGCGGTCTCCGTGCACCTGCACCAGCTCGGGTCCGACGCGAGCGTGACGAAGCCTTCGCGCATTCTCTTCCCGTGCATTTCGGACAAGGATCTGCCGGGCCTCGCCAAACGTCTCTACACCGTGGCGCAGGGCGGGAGCGGCCGTCCGGCGCGCGCTTTCCCCGATGCCTGGCGTCTGGCGCTGCCTTTCCCGCCGCCGGGCAAGGTGTTCCGCGAGTCGATTTCGGCGACGGGAATAGACGCCTACAAGCGCTGTCCGTTCGAATTCTACCTCAAGGAGGTCTTCGGGGAGCCGGCGGACGACCGCTACCGCGAGCTCGATCCGCGCGATTTCGGCACGCTTTGCCATGAGGCGTTGCGGTCGTTCGCCTGCTCGGACCTCAAGGATTCCGCGGACGCGAAAGAAATCGCCGCGTTTCTGGAGCGCGAAGTGCGCCGTCGCCTTTCCTCGTTCGGCACGACGCTCCCGGCGGTCGTCGAACTGCAGGGCGAGGCGGCCATCGCGCGGCTGGGGTATTTTGCCCAGCGTCAGGCCGACCGCCGCGCACAAGGCTGGCGGATCGTCGCCGCGGAACAGCTTCTCTCCGGCACGTTCAAGGACTGCCCCACCCGCGTGCGGGGACAGATCGACCGCATAGACCGGCATGAAACGACCGGCGAACTCGCCATCATCGACTACAAGACCTGGCGGCGGGCGGACACGGACAAAATGGACAGCCTGCAGCTCCCCGTCTACCGGGCGCTGGTGGAAGCCTCGGGCCAATACGGTCCGGCGGCCAAGAACTCCCGCGCCCTCTACTGCATTCTGGCGGAGCGCCTCGAAGACACCGTTTTCGACGAGGAAGACGCCTGCCATGCGGGCGGCCAGGCGGAGGCGGAAAACGAGCTTGTGGACATTCTGACGCGCATCGCCCGCGGCATTTTCTATCCGCCGAACCGGGGAGACGTGTGGAAGAACGTCTACGACAGGTTGATCTGGAACTCCCCCGCCGAGGGGGTGGATCCGGCCTGGATAGCCGACCAGGCGGCGCGTTTGGCCGCCCATAAAGCCGAAGTTGAGGCGCACAAATCATGAAAATAGCCCCGCTTACGGTTGTGGAGGCATCGGCCGGCACGGGCAAGACCTACGCCCTCGTGACGCGTCTCATGACGCTGATTTTCGGCGGCGTCGAGCCGGAACGCATCGTCGCCCTGACGTTTTCGCGTCTCGCGGCGGGCGAAATCTTCAACAGTTTCATCGAACGGCTGGCGAATGCCGCGGAAGACGCCGGGAAAGCGGCGGAAGAGAGCGCCGCGCTCGCCCTCGGACGCACGCTGACGCAGGCCGATTTCGCCGCGATGCTCCGCAAGGTCGTCGCGCGCCAGCACCTGTCGCTCATCGGCACGCTGGACAGTTTCCTCGTGCGGGTCGTGCGGATGATCCCCTTCGAGCTCGGGCTCGCGGGCGACGTGTCCATCATGAGCGAATACCGCACGCCGCTCGAGACCGCCCGGCTCGTGGGCGACATGCTCATGCTCGAGACCGCGGATGCGAAAGAGGTCTTCCGCAGGGCCTTCCGGCTCGTGTTCGGCGGGGCGAATTCCCGGGATTTCCTCTCGACCTTCTCGCGCTTCATAGGCGCCTGGCACGCGCGCTTCCGGGACCGTCCGGACCGGGCGGAGTGGGGCGACCCGTCCCGCATCTGGTCCGGCGGCACGCCGCCCCCGTACCTCGATTGCACGCTCGGCGACATCCGCGCGCAAGCGGCCGCGTTCGCGGCCTTCGCGGAAAAGCGCGGCGTGGCGGCGTTCGCCGCGAAAATCGCCGCGTACGCCGGGGGGGCTCTCCCCAACCTGCCCAAGGCGTTGGCGGAAAATCCCGCCGCGCGGACCGTCCTCCAGAAGATGTGCGCCTGCCGGATCGCCCAGGCGCTGCGCACGACCCAGGGCGTCTACTTCCTCATGTGGATATTCGAGCGCGCCTACGCCGCGGCGGTCCGTTCCCGCGGACTGGTCACCTTCGACGATCTGCCGCGCCTCCTGGCGGACTTGCCCGAATCCGTCCGCCTCAATCTGGAATACCGCATGGATTCCAGGTTCGACCATTGGGCACTTGACGAATTCCAGGATACGAGCCGCGGACAGTGGCGGGCGATTTCGAACATCATCGACGAGAACAGCCTGCCGGACGGCGACAAGACCGTCTTCATCGTGGGCGACCGCAAGCAGTCCATCTACGAATGGCGCGCGGGCGACGTGCGCATCCTGGGCGAGCAGGTCGAGCGGGCGAAACGGGCGCCGAACAGCCTGTTGTCGCGTGACGAATCCCACCGGTACCGCCGCGAGATCTCCGCGGCGGTGAACCAGATCTTCGAGACGCGCGTCATCCGCGGACTCTTCGACATGGACGACGCGCCGGCAAACGCGGTGTGGGAATGCCGCGAACATGTCAGCCACGACCGGGAGCGTGCCGGCTTCGTCGAGGTCTCCGAAGCGCCCAAGGCGGGGAAGACCGTGAAGATGGAGGACTTCTTCGCGCCCGTCGCCCATGCGCTCGCGGCGGTCCGCCCCTGGGAACGCGGCATCTCAACGGCCATACTCGTCCGGAAGAACGCGATGGGCGCGGCCTTGCTCGCCTATCTCAAGCAAGATCCCTTCTGCCGGGAAAACGGCCTGGGCGATCATGTCGTCTTCGAGGGCGACACGACCATTTTCGATTCGCCCGTGCTGGGCGCCTTCGCCGCGCTCCTCAAGCTGGCGGAACACGCGGACGACACCTTCGCCTACGCCCAGATACGCTGTTCGCCGCTCGCGCGGGCGCTTTATCCGGACGGACTGCCCGATCCGGCCGCCCTTTCCGCGGCGCTTTTGGCGGACTTCACGCGCCTGGGAATGGTGCGGACGTTCCGTGCTGTGCGCGAAGCCCTCAAGTCGGTTCCCGGCACCTGGGACGATTCGTTCACCGAATCGCGCTTCGAGGATTTCCTCAAGTGCGCGGTCGAATTCGAATCCGTTCGGGATGCCACGATGCGCCTGTCGGACTTCCTTCCCTTCGTCGCCGACAAGAAGCGCCGCGACTTCGCGGACGCGTCGAAGGTGCGCATTCTGACGATGCACCGCTCGAAAGGGCTGGGTTTCGACTATGTCATCATCCCGTTCTACGAGCGCGAGGGGCTGTCCGGCAGCACGCACCCGGACTTCCTGTCGCCGCTCGCGGGCGAAGCCCCGGACTGGCTGCTGAAACATCCCGGCGTCGACGCGGCGGAATCCGATCCCGTCCTGCGGGCGGCCGAACGTCGCCGCCGGCAGACGCAGGTCTACAGCGGGCTTTGCATCGACTACGTGGCCTTGACGCGCGCCAAGAAGGCGCTCACACTCATCCTGCATCCGGCGGCGAAAACGGCGAAGGGGGGTGCGCCGGAGCGTTTCAGCGACCTCGTGCGCACGGTGGGGCTGAAGACCGCGGGCGACCCAGCCTGGTACCTGCAGCCGGACGACGCATCCAAAAACGGCTCGAAAGCGCCGGAAATCCCGCCCACGCCCCCCGTTTTCACGCGTCCGCCGCGCCAGGCCTGCGCGAAATCCCGCCCGGGGGAAGCCTTCCGTTCGGGCATCCGCGGCGACACGCTTTTCGCGGAAAACTTTGGCGAAGCGGCCCGGAAGGGCACGGCGCGGCACGAAGCCTACGGCCGGATCGCCTGGCTGGACGCCCACGCCGCCCGCACGCCCTTCGAGAAAGCCCTCGTCAAACCGGCGGACGCGACCGCACTCTGGCGGGAGCGCGCCTACGAACGCATCGTGGACGGCGTCTGGCAGTCCGGGCGGTTCGACCGGGTGGTTTTCGCCGGGACGGGCGCCGCGCGGCGGGCGGTCATCTACGATTTCAAGACGAACGCACGCCAAGGGAACGAATCGCCCGCGGCGTTTGCGGAACGCATGGTGCGCACCTATGCGGCGCAAATGCACGCCTACCGCCGGGCGCTCGCCAGTCTGGCGAACCTGCCGCTCGACCGCGTCCAGGCCGTCCTTTTGCTGGAAGCGACGCAGGACGCCGTCCAACTGTGAGATCGGCGACGCCGTTTGCGGCTTTCCCGTTATCCCGATCTCCTCGGTTTTGCGGCCGCAGGGGATATTTGGCCGTGGAGATC
>DJRS01000056.1 GCA_002440145.1 Verrucomicrobia bacterium UBA6354 | reverse complement strand
CTGTTGGCGGGTGGCGCCTTTTGCGCGGCGCTCCTCGTCGTCTTCCTTCTGCCGCGCCTTTGGGACAAACTGCCGCGCGACCGGGGCAAGGCGATTCTGGGGGATTTGGGGGGCATGGTTTCGAAGGGCAAGCCCACGGGCGCCGGGCTGACCGTGACATTGCTGGCGCTGCCGGTGATCCTGCTCTTCGTGCCGCTCGACGTCTGGGACGCGCTCGCCGTCCTCTTCATCTATCTGGCCATGCTGTTCGGCTATCTGGACGACCGGGCCGCCGTGCCGTGGGGCGAACTCAAGAAGGGGCTTCTGGACGCGGTCGTGTCGCTCGCAATCGCCTTTTGCGTCGCCAAGGGGCATTCGACGCTCGTCTGGCTTCCGTTCGTGAAGGGCATGTGGCATGTGCCGATGTGGATCTACGTTCCGGGCGCGGCCTTCGTGCTCTGGTTCACGATGAACGCCACGAACTGTTCGGACGGCGTGGACGGGCTGGCCGGTTCCCTGGCCCTCATCGCCCTTGTCATGCTCGCCGTCATGCTGTACGTGGTGATCGGCTACAAGCCCGTGGCGCACTACTTCCTCCTGCCCTGCAACCCGGATGCCGCGCGCTGGGCGATTCTCGTCATGGTTGTCGCCGGCGCGGTGGGCGGGTATCTGTGGTACAACGCCGAACCTTCGCAGGTGCTGATGGGCGACGGCGGGAGCCGGTTCCTGGGCATTCTGCTCGGGACGGCGGTGCTCGTGACGGGGAATCCCTTCCTTGTCCTCGTGTTCGCGCCGATTCTGCTCGTCAACGGCGGGGGCGGACTCGCCAAACTCGTCCTCCTGCGCCTGGCGCACAAGTTCGGGCGGGACTTCGACGCGGATTCCCCCATCCGCCGCGTGCGGTTTCCGCTCCATGACCACTGCAAGAAGAATCTCCACTGGTCCAATGCGCAGGTCCTCATGCGTTTCGTGCTTCTGCAACTGATTGTCATGCCGCTTTTGTTCATCCTGCTCGTGAAAATCCGCTGACATGGTCCTGGCGCTCCTTATGTTCGCCGCGACGCTCTCGCGCGCGGAAATCATCGCGCGGATGCGCGCGCCCGTTTTCACGAAAGTGCAGGGGCTCGTGCAGGTCGTCGCCGACTGCCCGGCCGACGTGCGCCGGGAGTACCAGTCCCCCATCGCCGGTTTCGCCGCGGGGATTTGCACGGAACTCTACCGGGGGTTCCGCGAACAACCGCGGCGTTTCGCCGAGCCCGCCGTCTGCCTGACGATAGGGGAAGGGCGCACGAACGATGCGCGCGTCGTGGTGCGGGTGCAGAACCGGGAAGGCGAACCGCCGCGGACGCGGCTCTTCCTGCCCGCCCCCGGGAGCACGGACCTGGCGAAACTGCGGACGGAAATCGTCAAGGCCTTCATGCGCGCGGTCAAGGGAAAGGAGCTTTCGGACGCCGAGGCGGACGAATTCTACCGTGATCTCGACCCGGCGCGCCGTGCGGCGGACGAGTACGGCGAACTGGAACGCTGGAAGCGCGGCGAAAAGACGTCCCTCACGGACGAGGAGGCGCTCGCGCTCATGCGCAAGGTCCTGCAACCCGGGGTGGCGCGGGCGGTGGACGTCTTGACGTTCGCCAGCCGTCTGAGGCTCTATCCCGCCGCGTACGGCCACGCGTTCTCGAACGCCTATCCCTGCGCCACCTTTGCACAGGCGATCGACATGGCCGCCGTCGATCCGCGCGTACGGTTCGCGGCGTACGCCAAAGCGCCTTTGCTCGTCGCCTATTCGGGCGGCCGCAGCCCCGAACTCGCCGCGGCCGGGCGCGCCTACAGCGATTTCCTGTTCGAACTCGCCCGCTTCGCGCGGACGCAGGAAGAGTTGCACAAACAGCTGGAAGACGCCGACGTCAAACTCAACGTGGCGCTCGAAGCCGCGCGCAAAGCGGAGAAAGGAACACTCGAATGAATACCAAGAAGACGATTACGGACAATACGGTCGATCCGGACATCTTGACCTACACGGTTGGAGACGACCCGATTCTGGATCTGCGCCTGGCGGTCTGGGACTGCATGGGCACCGCTGCGCACGTGACGATGCTGTCGGAAATGCCGCTCAAGACGCCCGTCATCACGCCAACCGAGGCGGCGGAAGTCCGCAAGGAACTCGGCCGCATCGCCGCGAGCGCCCGGGACGGACGTTTCGAGATCCGCGTCGAGGACCAGGACGTCCACATGGCCGTCGAGCGCCTTTTGACGGAAAAGCTGGGCGATCTGGGCAAGAAGATCCATACGGGACGTTCGCGCAACGACCAGGTGGCCGTCGACGTGCGCCTGCACATGAAGGACGAACTCCTGGCGGCGGAAAGCGAAACCGTCGGACTGGCGGCGGCGCTCTGCGCGTTCGGCCGGCGGGCGGGGCGCATTCCGCTCGTCGGGCGCACCCACCTGCAGCCGGCGATGCCCTCGAGCGTCGAGATGTGGGCGACGGGCCATGCGGAAATGATCCTCGACCAGATCGAGAACCTGGAGGCCGCCTACCGGCTCGTGGACCGCAATCCGCTCGGGAGCGCGGCGGGATATGGCGTGCCGCTGCCCCTGAACCGCGCCCGCACGACGGAACTGCTCGGATTTTCCGCGACCATCCACAACGTTTTCGGCGCGTCCATGGCCCGCGGCGAATGCGAGGCGGCGGTGCTGTCCGCCCTGGCGCAGCTGATGGCGGTCTTGTCGCGCCTGGCGGAGGACTTGATTCTCTTTTCCATGCCCGAGTTCGCCTGTTTCAAACTGCCGCGCGCCTATTGCACGGGCTCTTCCATCATGCCCCAGAAGTTCAATCCGGACGTGCTCGAGCTCGTCCGCTCGAAGGCGGCGCAGGTGCTCGGCCTGCAGACCGCGGCGCTTTCGCTTTTGCACGCGATGCCGGGCGGCTACAACCGCGATCTGCAGGACTGCAAGGGCCTCTACATGAAGGGGCTCGACATCACGCGCACGACCCTGCGGATCCTGGCGAAAGTCGTCGCCGGCGTGACGGTGGACGCCGACAAGTGCCGCGCCGGCTTCACGCCCGGCGTGTTCGCGACGGATGTCGCCCTGCGTCTGGTGGCGCAGGGAACGCCCTGGCGCGACGCCTACCACGAGGTGCGCGACCATTTGGAGCGGCTCTCGGAGGAAGACCCCGACGCCGCGGTCAACGCGAAAACCCACGAGGGCACGACGGGCGGCATCGACGAGGACCTGTACGCACGGCGTCTCGCGGCGGTCGCCCAATCCATCCAAACACGCCAGGAAGCGTTCGCGCAATGCCGGGAGCGTCTGTTCGCGTGAGCGCGCCTCTGTTGCTGGAAGCGGAAGATTTGCGCGTCTCGTACGGCACGTTCGAGGCCGTGCGGGGGGTGTCGTTCACGCTTGCCAAGGGCGAGATCCTGGGCATCGTGGGCGAATCGGGCTCGGGCAAGTCGACGATCGCGCGCACGGTCATGGGGCTGGGCAAGCCTTCCGGCGGACGGCTCGCCGTGCACGCGGCATCCGTGCAGATGGTCTTCCAGGACGCCGTCGGTTCGCTGAATCCGCGCATGACGGCCCGCCAGACGCTGGCGGAAGTCCTGAAAATCAAGCGCAACCCCCAGTCCCCCGAAGATTTGCTGGCGCGCGTGGGGCTTTCCGCCGCGGTGCTGGACCAATATCCGCGCGAAATGTCGGGCGGGCAGTGCCAGCGCGTCTCGATTGCGCGCGCGCTCGCCTGCCGTCCGGACGTATTGGTGGCGGACGAACCCGTCTCGGCGCTGGACGTCTCGGTCCAGGCGCGCGTCCTCAATATCCTGCGCGACCTTCGCAAGGAGATGGGGCTCGCCATCCTGCTCATCGCCCACGACCTCGCCGTCGTCAAGAACGTATGCGACAGGATCTGCGTGATGCAGAAGGGCGTTTTCGTGGACGCCGGTCCCGCGGAACAGGTTTTCGCGCACCCGGCGAGCGACTATACGCGGCGTTTGCTGGACGCCGTGCCCGACGTGGCGCGCGCGTTGGCGGAACGCCGGGAAGGGGCGGCATGAACCGCATCCTCTTCGAAGCGGACGAGATAGCGGACGGGCGCGCCACGTTCGGCGGCCCCCGCGCCGAGCATGTCCTCGCGGTCCTGCACGGCGAAGTCGGCCAGACGCTGAAAACGGGCGAGGTCGACGGCCGGCTGGGAACCGGCACGATTACGGCGATTGAAAACGGGGAGACCCCGTCCCGGGCGCGCGTGACCGTGGCGCTTGCGCACGACAGCCCCTCGCCGCAACCCTGGATAGATCTCGTTCTGGCGCCGCCCCGTCCGCGCGTCCTCAAGCGTCTCCTGCCCCAGCTGGCGACCTTGGGCGTCGGGACGATCGTGCTCGTGGGCGCGCAGAAGGTGGAAAAGGACTTCTGGGGTGCGACGCTCCTGAAAGAGGAGAACTACCGTCCTTTGTTCATCGAAGGGCTGATGCAGGCGGGAACGACCATTCTGCCGCGTCTCCTCGTGCGGCGCAACTTCCGCGCGTTTCTGTCGGACGAGCTGGACGCGCTTTTCCCGGACGGTCCCCGGCTGGTCGCCCATCCCGGCGCAACCGCCCGCCCCGCCTTTGCCGCGGACGGGTCGGCGCGCCCGCTCCTCGCCGTGGGGCCCGAAGGCGGCTGGACGGACGCGGAACTCGCGCGCCTCGAAGAGCATGGCTTCGCCCGCTATTCGCTCGGGACGCGCATTTTGCGCACGGATACGGCCCTCATCGCCCTTTTGGCCCAGTTGCAACTCTTAACCGGAAACGTTTGACATGACAGATTTCTCGAAATTGCTGAACCCCGAACAATGCGCCGCGGCGACGGCGCCCGACGGCCCCATCCTCGTGCTGGCGGCGGCGGGCACCGGCAAGACCCGCACGCTCGTGCACCGCGTCGCGTATCTGGTCGAGCAGGGCGTCCCGCCCGACCGCATCCTCCTTCTGACCTTCACGAACCGCGCCGCGCGCGAGATGATGGAACGCGCCGAAAAGGTCGTCGGGCCCGAGGCGTACGCGATCTGGAGCGGAACCTTCCACTCGATCTGCGCGCGCTTCCTGCGCCGCTACGGAACCTTCCTGGGCTACTCGTCCGGCTTTTCCATCGTGGACGAAGACGACCAGAAGAAGCTCCTCAACGAGATCATCAAGGCGACGGTCAAGGACCCCAAGTCCTTCCCGAAGAAGGAAGTCGTCGCCAAGATGATTTCGGAGGCGGCGAACGAATCCAAGCCGCTCGCCGACATCGCCGCCCGGTGGCAGTCGCGCGAAGCGGGTTTCACGCCCGAGGAGATCGTGGCGGTCGCCGCGGCGTACGACAAACGCAAACGCGAACTCGACGCGATGGACTTCGACGATCTGCTCGTCAACGGCCTTAAGCTGCTCAAGACCGTGGACCGCGTGCGCGAGATGCTCCAGGAGCATTTCCTCTACGTGCTCGTCGACGAATACCAGGACACGAACGGCCTGCAGGCCGAGTTCACGGACATCCTGGCCGCGCGCCACCGCAACATCATGGCCGTCGGCGACGACTTCCAGTGCATCTACACCTGGCGCGGCGCCCAGATCGAGAACATCCTCGACTTCCCCAAACGCTGGGAGGGGTGCCAGATCGTCAAGCTGGAACGCAACTACCGCTCCGTCCCCGGCGTTCTCGAAGTGGCGAACGCGGTCATGAAAGGCGTATCGCAGAATTTCGAGAAGCAATTGCGGCCCGTCCGTCCGGATATGGGCGCGCGCCCGATTCTCTACAGCGTGCACGACGGTCGCGTCCAGGCGGCGGAAATCCTGAACCGCATACAGGTCTCGCGCGAAAGCGGCTACAGATACTCCGACATGGCCGTCCTTTACCGCAGCCACTTCCAGTCCATCGAAATCCAGATGACGCTGGCGCGGCAGGGCGTCCCGTTCCGCATCACCTCGGGCGTGGGCGTGTTCGAACAGATCCACGTGAAGGACGTGCTCGCCTATCTGCGGCTTCTTCTCTGCCCGACGGACGAGCTTTCGTTCCGCCGGTTCGCCACGCTCTTGCCGGGCGTGGGCGAAAAAACGGCCGCGACGCTCTGGAAGAAGCTCTCCGGCCGCTTCGATTGCCACGACGCGGCGGACCGCGACAGGCTGGGCGGGTTTCTCGGCGCGAAAGCGAAACCGGTCTGGCCGGCTCTCTCCCAATGCTTCTCCTGCTCCGCGGAACACCTGGAAAACAGCGAAATCGGCGCGCTTGTCGACGATTTCCTCGATTTCTTCTATGCCGCCCATCTGCACAGGGAATGGGAGGACGCGGATGCCGACGAGCGCGTGGCGGACGTGCGCGAACTCGCGGCGCAAATCGCCTCGACGGACGGCGGCCTCGCGGGCTTTCTGGCGGACGTGGCCCTCTACACCAACCTGGACGCGCGCCGCAACGAACCGGCCGGCGACCGGCTGACCCTCTCGACCGTCCACCAGGCCAAAGGCATGGAGTGGCCCGTCGTGTTCCTGCCCTGGTGCTCGCAGGGCATGTTCCCCTCCGCCAAAGCGGTGGAAGAGAACCGTTTCGAGGAAGAGCGCCGTCTCTTCTACGTGGCCTTGACGCGGGCGAAGGACGTGCTCTACCTGTTTTCGCCCTCCGTCCGCGTCCTGTCCGACGGCGGCATCGTGCCGGTCGAGCCGTCCATGTTCGTCAAGGCGGTCCCGGCGGAACTCCTGGAGGCGCGCCGCTCGACGATCTACCTGCCGCCGCCCGTCGGCCGCTCGCCGTACAGGCGGAGCGATCGGCAGACCGCCGCCGAAAAACCCGCGTTCAAGACCTACTGGCGCCGCTGACGGTCGCATTTTGCCCCCGATTGTGCTATAATACGGGTCGACAGCCCAAAGAAAGGAGACTGGAATGAAAAAAGTCGCATTCTTCGATGCCAAGCCCTACGACCGCGAGTCGTTCGACGCGCTGAACCGCGGACGCTACGAACTGAGCTATTTCGAGACGCGCCTGCGTCCGGCGTCCCTGCCGCTTCTGGACGGTTGCGCGGCGGCGTGCGCGTTCGTCAACGACGAGATCGACGCCCAGGTCGTCGAGGGGCTCGTCGCCCGCGGCGTCCGCATCCTGGCCATGCGCTGCGCGGGCTACAACAACGTGGATCTCAAGGCCGCCTACGAGAAGGGGCTTTCGGTCGTGCGCGTGCCGGCCTACTCGCCCTACGCGGTGGCGGAGCACGCCGCCTCGCTCCTGATGACCCTCAACCGCCACATCCACAAGGCCGCCGCGCGCACGCGCGACTTCAACTTCTCGCTCGTCGGGCTCACGGGCCACGACCTCCACGGCAAGACCGTCGGCGTGATCGGCACGGGCAAGATCGGCCGCGTCTTCTGCGACATCTGCAAGGGCTTCGGCATGAACGTGCTCGCCTACGACGCCTTCCCGAATCCGGCGACGGGGCTGGACTACGTCTCGCTCGACGACCTGCTCGCGAAGGCGGACGTCATTTCCCTCCACTGCCCGCTGACCCCCGAGACGCACCACATGATCAACCACACGACGATCTCCAAGATGAAGCCGGGCGTGATCCTCGTGAACACCTCGCGCGGCGCGCTCGTGGAAAGCGATGCGCTGCTCGCGGCCCTGCGCAGCGGCCATATCGGCGCCGCGGCGCTGGACGTCTACGAGGAGGAAAGCGGCTGGTTCTACGAGGACCGCTCCGCCACGGTGCGCCAGAACAAGGTGCTGGCGCTGCTCGTCTCCATGCCGAACGTCATCGTGACCTCCCACCAGGCCTTCCTGACCCACGAGGCGCTCGCGAACATCGCCACGACGACGCTGGCGAACCTGGACGCGTTCTTCTCCAACCAGCCGCTCGCGAACGAGGTGTGTTACCGTTGCATGGGCCAGTCCGCGCCCGCGCAGGCCTGCTGCCCGAAGCGCGAAGACGGCCGCTGCCGCGGACAGGCTTGATCCGTGACGGTCTGGATAGAGAATCCGTTCGACAACCTGCCGCGCGAAGGCGGGCGTCCCATGCGCTTCTGGCTCGTGGCG
>DJRS01000160.1:700-6999 GCA_002440145.1 Verrucomicrobia bacterium UBA6354 | reverse complement strand
GCCACGTGCGCCCGCCGTCCGTCGATTCGCGCATGATCGTTCCCGTCTTGATGAAGCGCCCCGGACGGAACGGGTCGGCGACCACGCGGTTGTTCCAGCTCTTGTCGCCCGAATTGCGCCAGACGCCCGCCTTGCGGTCCAGGTACCAGACCTCGCGCAGCTTCGGGAGCGTCAGCACGCACGAGCCGTCCGGCGAAAAGACCATCGGCCAGGCGAGGTCGCCGCTCCATTCGCCGTCGCGGAAGAGCCCCTTGCCGGCGGGCAGCCCCTTCGAGAACCACTCCCAGGTCTCGCCGCGGTCATGCGACCGGTAGACGCCGCCCTTCCCCGGCGCGCACGGGCCGGACACCGTGACGTACACGTCGTCCGTCAGGGGATCGACCTCCACGCCGAACGCGCAGGGGTCCGGCTCCTTCATCGGGCGCGGCAGCCCCGGCTTGCCGACGAGCGACGTCCAGGTGCGCCCGCTGTCGTCCGAGCGGAAGAAGAAGGTCTGCCCCCGCGTCCCCACCGCGTACAGGACGCCGGGTGTCTTCTTCGAGAACGCCAGGCGCTGCACGTAGGGGTGGTTCTTCGGCGTCTCCCACGTGCGCCCGCCGTTCCACGTGCCGTACATGCCCATGTCCGCCACGCCGTAGATGATGTTGTCCGCGCTGAACGGGTCGAACGCGAGGTCGAACGACACGAGCTGCATCATGCCGCGCGTGCGCGCCGTCCAGTCGCGGCCCTCGTTCGGCGACTGCCAGATGTGATACCAGTCGGTGATCATCCAGTGCTTCGGGTCGGCCGGGTCGATGACAATCGAACATGCGCACTCGAAGACCTTCCGCTGGCGCTTCCTCTCCAGGACGGGCGTGTTCTCGCATTCGGGATCGCCCCATTCGACCGCGCCGCGCGCGACCTTCGTCCACTGCGCGTCCGCCGCGCCGCGCCGGTAGAGCGTCCCGGCGGCGTCCGCCGCGAGATAGAAGTCCTTCCCGGCGGCGAAGGCGTAGTACTCGTAGGGAATCGGCTTGGAGTCGGCGAAATAGGCGTCGGCCTTCTTCGGCAGGCCCTGGTGGAAGTCGGACCACGTGCGGCCGCCGTCGTGCGAGATGCGGATTTCGCGATAGTCGGAGAAGACGCCCACGAGGTCGCCGTTCCCCTCGATCTGCACCAATTCCGCCGGCGCGTCGTCCGAAAGACGCGTCCAGGTGCGGCCGCCGTCCGCGCTCGCGTAGAAGCCCGTCTTGCGCCCCCTGTCCAGCCTGAACGCGCGCCGCCGGCTCGCGCTGTTCATGACACGTTTCAGCGGCGCGGGCGCGCAGGCGTAGACGCGGCCCGGCGCCGCGCGGTCGTACTTGATGTCCGTGAACCAGTGGCCCTTGGGACCCGTCAGGCGCCACGTCTCGCCGTTGTCCTCCGAGAGGAAGAGGCCGTCCATGTCCTCGCCCGCGATCAGCTCGTCGGGGTTGGACGGATTGCGCGCGAGGCACAGCCCGGCCGGACGCCACGGACCGTTGCCGTAGAAGCGCCCGAACAGCGTCTGGCGGAACGTTCGGCCGCCGTCGCGCGAGACGAACGCGCCCGCCGGCCGGTCGTACTGGTTGCCTGCGACCAGCACGAAGCTGTCCGCGTCTCGCGGATCGACCGACAGCGACCGCGCGCACGCGGCGGAGCGCGCGGTCTGCGACGGCAGGTAGTTCTGGTGGAGCGGACGCCAGCTCATGCCACGGTCGTCCGAGCGGTACGGGCCGCCCACGTCCACGTAGCAGTACCAGACGTCCGGATCCGACGGGGCAATCACCACGTTCTGCACGTAGCCGCCGCCGTAGATCGGCAGCACCTTCCACGGCGACGCCGCCTGCGTGCAGGCCGACGCCTTGCGCGCGCCGCCCAGGGCGGCGTCCTTCGGGTTGCAGCCGGCCAGCAGCAGGCAGACGCCCGCGCCGGACAGTCCGATCGCTTTGATTTTCTTCATCATTTCAGAACTCCCACCCCTTGCGGATGTAGGGCTTCACCCAGTTGTTCGCCGCCGCGTCCGCGAACGATTGTGTCGCCGCGTCCCAAACGTGCTTTCCTTCCACGCGCTGCGCCACGCAACCGACGAGGATGCCCTCCATCTGCGGAATGCAGTACTCGATGTCGGAGAAGCAGCGCGAATGCGTCTGCTCGTAGTACGTGCCCACGCCGCGTATCGCGTTGAGAAACTCGCCGTAGTGTCCCTCGGCGAAGCCCTTCATCTCGATGGTCGACTCGCCGGCCTCGGCGGACGAACCCGCGCAGAACGGAATCCGGCGGGCGACGCCCTTGGCCGCCTCGTGCTTGAAGACGTCGACGAACCGCTTGTCGTCGTTCATCGCCAGGGCGCACTTCGCGCCGTAGTCGTCCAGCATCAGCACGGCGCCCTTGCTGCCGACGATGTAGCAGCCGGTGTTGGGGATGTCCCCGTAGGTGTCGATGACCTTGGACATGATTTCGCGGCGGGGCTTCATGGCGCTCTTGTTCGGACGGCTCATGTCGAAGCCGTCATACCAGTACAGCGCCACCTCGGGCAGTTTCACGCCCGGACGGGCCTTCGAGTCGCGCGCCTTGTAGACGAGCTTCACGATCGACTGCGCCGGATAGGCGACGTCGTTGCGCTCCGCGACGTGGACGCATTCGGCCGACGAGACGCCGCCGAGCTCGAGACCCCGGAACGGCAGGTTCATCGTGTGGCACGCCATGTCGCCGAACGCCCCGCACCCGAAGTCGAAGAATCCGCGCCACGTCAGGCCCAGATACACGGAGAGGTTAAGGTTCCAGGGATTGTAGATCTTCGCGTCGGCCGGATACCGGTCGAGGAACGGACGCTCCCGGGCCGTCGACAGCCAGGCGTCCCAGTTCAGCCCGTCGCGGACCTTGTCGCCCTTCGGATGCGCCTTGAGATAGTCGACGACGCTGTTGCCCTGCGGCCAGACGGGACGGTTCGTCCAGACATGGACTTCGCGCACGTCGCCGAGGATGCCGCTCTGGAGGACTTCCGTGCACCGGCGCATCGAGTCGAGCGACGACCCCTGGTTGCCCATCTGCACAATGACACCGTTTTCCCGGGCCGTCCGCCCGAAATAGTCGAGTTCCCACAGCGTGCGGACAAGCGGCTTCTGCACGAACACGTGGATACCCTGCTTCATGGCGCGGATGGCGATCGGCGCATGCGCGTGGTCGGGCGTCGAGACCGTCATGGCCTCCACGCCCAGAAGCCCGGCGTCGTCCAGGAGCCGACGGCTGTCGGTATAGAACGGCACCGAGTAGATGTCGAAGTCGATGCCGTCGCGCGCCAGGGCGAGGGCGGCCTTTTCGCGCTTGGTGCAGTCGGCGTCGCACATGGCGACGATCTCGACGAAGCCCGACTTGAGCATGGGCGTCCAGTCGCTGTAGCCCTTGCCCATGACGCCGACCACCGCGAGCTTGATCTTCTGGCGTCCGAACGGGCACTTGCAGCCGCCGATCGCGAACAGCCCGGTCCCGCCGAGCCCGCGCAGGAAGTTTCTTCTTGACGTGTTGATTTGCATTGTGTTGTCTCCTTGTATTTCAGGTCAAATGAGGTTGAACGCCGTCTCAGAGCGCCGGACGCAGGATCATGTTCCTGTAGTCCGCATCCGAGTGGTCGCCCTGCAGGTAGATCGGTCCCGTCTTGTAGAGGTCGGCGTCGATCGCTCCGCCCGTCACGCCGACGAGCTTCGCGTTGTCAATGATCTTCACGCCGTTCAGCCAGGTCGTGATGCGTCCCTTGTAGATGGTGACGGAGACGTGCTGCCATTCGCCGGCCGGCTTCTCCGCCGCGACGCGCGGCGCGACGCGGCCGTAATAGGCGCCCATGGAATGGCAGTCCGGCTTCTGCCCGTAGCTGTCGACCACCTGGCACTCGAAGCGTCCGCGCAGGTAGACGCCGGAATTGGCCCCTTTCGGCACGCGCACGTCGTATTCGAGGTTGAAGTCGAAGAAGTCCGCGCGCTTCGTGCGGATGTTCGCGCCCCCGTTCGTCCAGCTGCCTTTCGGCGGCTCGCCCAGCTGGCTGGAGAGGACGCCGTCCTTGAACCGCCATCCGAACTTCGCCTTGGGGTTCATGGTCTCCCAGCCGTCAAGCCCGTCCTTCAGAAGGTCGATCGGCTCGCCGAGCCTGGCGTCTTCCGTCCGCACCCCCTCCTCGGGCTCCGGATTGCGCCATCCGCGAAACGGCAACCACGCCTCTTTCAGCCGGCCCGTCTTCCCGTCGCGCGGCGCCAGGCGCGCGATCATCCGGTCGCCGAGGACCACGCCCTCGTAGCGATACCCGTAGGGATGGTTGAAGGCGAACCGGTTGCCGTCGACCACAAGATCCTTGACCTCGACGGGGGATGCCCAGCGGTAGAGGACGACCGCTTTCGGAACGCCGTCGACGCCGCGCGAGAAGATGAAGCTCCCCGCCCGCCCGGATTCATACGGCAGATCCGCGCTCCAGTTCCCCATGACGGGATCGTCGCCCGTCTTGCAGGAGACGCAGCCCGCCAAAGCCAGGCAGACGCCCGCGCCGGACAGCGCCCGCAAACCGTTTTTCATCATTTTCATCATTGTCTATCCTTTCTTTTCCTTTTCAAGCCGGATTAACCGGCAAACTCGATGCGGCAGGCGGGCGCGGACAGATCCCGCGTCGTTTGCGATCCAATCCGGTTGAGCGCCGCGCCCGGCAGGATCAGGCAACCGTCTGTACGGACGACGGCCGCCGTGACGTCCTCGAAACAAGCCCCGTCCGCCCGCGCCAGATCGCACGCCAGAATGCGTCTCGCTCCATTGTCGCGCACGCGTACCGACCCGACAGATCCGAAGACCGCCAAATCGCGCCCCGGCGCAACGTCGAGGCTGATGTCCGCCGGGACCTCGAAGCGTCCGCGCGGCCATTTGAGACGCGGCAGCGCGCCAATGGCGATGGCCCCGTTCGGGTTGCGCGACGCGCAGACAAGCGGACGCTCGGAGCCGGAAACCGCGACGTCGGGCAGCGGCAGGTTCCGCGCGATGCGCGCCGGGGCGGACTGCACCGGGTGCTTGCCGCCGATCGGCTTCCACCAGACCGACCCTTCCGCGAAGAACCAGTCGTCCGTCACGGCTTCGTCCGAGACAAGCGTACGAGAACCGTCCGCCGCCGAAAAGGCGGGCGCATAGCGCCGCCAGTTCGCCGCGCGCACGACTTCGTTCGTCCGCCGCCAGGCGTCAGACCAGTCGCGTCCGCCGTAGGGGCGCATGGAGTCGGGCGAGCGCATGGCCCCGAACGTGCAGCCCAGCGACGCGCCGAGATAGACTTCGTCTTCCACGTTGACGAGCGCGCGCGAATGCACCTCTTCGCCCAGGCGCAGCATGATCTGCGTCCGCTCCGCCGCGTTGCAAAGCGTGAGCGGCGACATCAGGTCGTAAATGCGCAGAACGTCCGCGAATTCCAGTATCTGCCGCGCCTGATCGCGCCAGGAGGCATCGGCCGCCACCCGTCCCGTGCAGACCATCGTGCCGTCGGGGCTGAACGAGATGCCGTTGAACGGCGCGCCCATCGCCGCACAGTGCTCAACCGCCACGCACGGCGCGACCGCGTTCTTGACTTCGCTGAAAAGCCGGCGGTACTCCGTCGACCCCCCGTACACGCCCCAATCGACCTTGAGGTAGCCGATGTCCGCCTCGGCGCACCAGCCAAGCTTGCGTTTCAGATTCTCGCGCGCGGCCGTCTCGTCGAACGGCGTCCGCCGTCCGTCGCCCGCGTCCTGCGCGGCTACCCACAGCCCCGCTCCGCGCCAGCCGAGATCGCGCAGCGCCCGGTCCAACCCCCGCAACCGCTTGACCGGCGCACCCCTAAAGGACGGAAACCGTGTCGCGTCCGCAATTAACGACCCAAACAGCTCTATCGCCCGGTTTGGATCCGCACCGTACGGGACATCCCAGCCATCGTCGACCAGACAATAAAGCTGATCGCGCACGGCCGGATAGTAGCTCTTCGCCCAGCCGTCCAGGAGAATGCGCTCGTTCAGATTGTCGCGCGCGCCCGCAATGCCCTGATCGCCCTGGAACGAGTTTCCCATGAGGCCGAGCTTGACCGACCGGCTGACGGTATTCGACTGCACGGCCCACGTGCACCAGTAGTCGGGCGAATCGACGCGCCGGCGCGGACGCCCAAGGTCGAGCGGCGACAAACAACCGCCCGCGGCCGACAGCATGCAAAGTTCAAGAAACGCACGTCGATCCATGTCAAGTTTTTCCAACATTCGACTCCCTCCCGTGGACAATCGTTCGACATCCGCACATCGCATGCAGAATAT
>DJRS01000160.1:0-522 GCA_002440145.1 Verrucomicrobia bacterium UBA6354 | reverse complement strand
TACTTGGACGCAAACGGACGCGCACACGCGGCGTTCTCAACCGCGTGGACAGGTTTTCCCAACCAATCTAGTGCACGTTCGTTTCTCATTCTTTTTCCTCGAATCGCCAATCACATTTTAGCGATAACAGTATTATAGCATATCTCAATGTGCTTTTGGCGCAAGAGTTTTTAGATTCCTTTCGCAATTTGAGGGTGTTCGGAGCTCTTTCAAGGTCCTAATCCGCCACAATCTGCCGCGCCCAATGCGGCAAGACAAACGGCGACATGCACATGCAAAATGGCGACATTTCCCTCATTGCGCCTACTATTATACCAAAATCACGCAAACGAGACCTCACGGACTGACTAATATTTATCTCATTTCACCGCCAATTTCCGCGAACAGAAGCCTGGCGGTGCACAAAGTTCAAGGAACATATGCCGGTCTATGCCAGGATTCTTCAACATGCGACGGTTGCCGGCGGACAATCGCTCGACGTCCGCGCCGCCCGCAACCCGTTGGACATGCAGAAAATGCAGG
>DJRS01000163.1:3422-8452 GCA_002440145.1 Verrucomicrobia bacterium UBA6354 | reverse complement strand
TCGCCCTGGAGCAGTAGCCGCCGCCACCGGACGCAAATGGGACGTAGCGGGCGTGCGGACGGGGTGGTGCGGATTTCCGCGACACTTCGTCTGGGCGCAGGATGTCTCATGTGGGACAAAATGGCGCATTTTTCGCGCCGTATGCGTATGGCACGCCCTGTGCTTGAAGGCAGGCAGAAAGAAGGAGTTTAGAGATGAACGCCACATATGAACCACCAGAAGACAACGAGAAGTGCCTTGAGAAGTATGGCGCCGATCTGACGGCTCTCGCACGTTCGGGCAAGCTGGATCCCGTCATCGGGCGCGATACCGAAATCCGCGACGTGATCCGCATTCTGTCGCGCAAGACGAAGAACAACCCTGTTCTGATCGGCGAACCGGGCGTCGGCAAGACGGCCATCGTCGAGGGGCTGGCGCAGCGCATCGTCGCGGGCGACGTTCCCTCGAGCCTGAAGGACCGCGACATCGTCTCGCTCGATCTGGGCGCGATGATGGCGGGCGCCAAGTACCGCGGCGAGTTCGAGGACCGCNNTTCTCGCTGGACATGACCGCGCTGATGGCCGGCGCCATGTATCGCGGGCAATTCGAGGAACGCCTGAAAGCCGTCTTGAAGAAGATCAAGGAGTCCGAAGGGCGCATCATTCTCTTCATAGACGAAATCCACACGATCGTGGGGGCCGGCAAGACGGAGGGCTCCTCCGACGCGGGCAACATGCTCAAGCCGATGCTGGCGCGCGGCGAATTGCACTGCGTGGGCGCGACGACGCTGGACGAGTACCGCCAGTACATGGAGAAGGACGCGGCGCTCGAACGGCGTTTCCAGCCGGTGATGGTCGAGCCGCCGAGCGAGGAGGACGCGGTGTCCATCCTGCGCGGCATCAAGGAGCGCTTCGAGAAGTACCACAACGTGCACATCCGCGACGAGGCGATCGTGAGCGCGGTGGCGCTTTCTTCGCGCTACATACAGGACCGTTTCCTGCCGGACAAGGCGATCGACCTCTTGGACGAGGCGTGCGCCCGCATCCGCACGGAAATGGACTCCTGCCCGCAGGAGCTGGACGAGATTTCCCGCCACGTGCGCCGTCTGGAAATCGAGGAGATCGCCTTGAAGAAGGAGAAGGATCCGGCTTCGAAGAAACGGCTGGAGGAGTTGCAGGCGGAGTTGAAGACGCTGAAGGCCAAGAGCGACAAGATGACCGCGCAGTGGCAGTCCGAAAAGAAGGCGCTGGAGGAAGTGAAGCGCGTGCGCACCCAGCTGGACGAAGCGCGCAACCGCTACGACATCGCGCTCACCCGGGGCGACAACGAAACCGCCGCGCGCCTGAAATACGGCGAGATACCCGAGCTCGAAAAGAAGCTGAAGGAGCATGAAAACGACCTTGCCAAACAGGGCGGCGAGGCCATGTTGCGCGAGGAGGTCACGGCGGACGAGATTGCGGAGGTCGTTTCGCGCTGGAGCGGCATCCCCGTCACCAAACTCGTCGAAGGCGAACGCGAGAAACTGATGCGGCTGGCGGAAATTCTGCACCGGCGCGTCATCGGCCAGGACAAGGCCGTCGACGCGGTCGCGGACGCGGTCATCCGTTCGCGCGCGGGCATCAAGACCCGCAACCGCCCGGTGGGCGCGTTCCTGTTCCTGGGACCGACGGGCGTGGGCAAGACCGAGCTCGCCAAGGCGCTTGCGCAGGAGCTGTTCGACGACGAGAACGCGATGGTGCGCATCGACATGTCGGAGTACATGGAAAAGTTCGCCGTTTCCCGTCTCGTGGGCGCGCCGCCCGGATACGTCGGTTTCGAGGAGGGCGGCCAGTTGACGGAAGCCGTGCGCCGCAAACAGTTCTCGGTCGTCCTTCTGGACGAAATCGAGAAGGCGCATCCGGACGTCTTCAACCTTCTTCTGCAGGTGCTGGACGACGGACGGCTCACCGACAGCCACGGGCGCACGGTGTCCTTCAAGAACACGGTCATCATCATGACCTCGAATGCGCCGCGCAGCGCGCTGAAGGACATCTTCCGTCCCGAGTTCCTCAACCGCCTGGACGAGATTCTCGAGTTCGCGCCGCTGACGAAGGAGCAGATCCGCGAGATCGTGAAACTGCAGCTGGCGGACTTCGCGAAACGGCTGGCCGACCAGGAGTTGACGATCGACGTGGACGAAAAGGCGCTCGAGGCCATCGCGAAAGACGGCTACGATCCCGCCTTCGGCGCGCGCCCGGTGAAACGTGCCTTGCAGCGCGACCTGGAGAACCCGATCGCCAAGAAGATCGTCGCGGGCGAATATCCGCCCGGTTCGAAGATCATCGCCACGGCGAAAGACGGCGTGATCGAACTGCGCTAAGGCGGACGGCGAAGAAGAAGCCCCGGTCGGGGCTTCTTCTTTCATTCCGCATCCGTGTCGCGTTCGGAGAGGTCTTGGGCGCGCGCGTCCATCAGGCGGTCGAATTCGTCGTCCGACTGGTATTCTTCGAGTTCCCAGGGTTTGTCGGCTTCGACCGACAGGTAGCGCAAGGACTGGGTGGCGATGCGGCGGAAGACGGGTGCGGCCGAATTGCCGCCCTGGTGGTAGCGGCGTTTTTCGTCGAAGTCCAGCGTGACGAGGATGACCAGCCGCGGCGGGACCGGCGCGGCGTCCGCCGGGTCGCGCTTGACGACCCCGGAGGGGACGATGCCGCAGAACGTGGCGCGGAAAAGCCCGGGCGCATAGCCCCGCCGGCCTTGCACTTTCTGTGCGGTTCCGGTTTTCCCGGCGACCGAGTAGCCCCGGATGGCGCCGCGTCTGGCGGTTCCCGAGGGGGAAGCGACGTCCAGCATCATGCGCCGCGTTTCGGCCGCCGTTTTGCGCGAAATGACGCGCCGGACCGCCTGTGGTCCGTTTTTGACGAGGATGTCGCCCTTGCGCGAGCGGACTTCTTCGACGAGGTAGGGGCGCATGCGCACGCCGTCGTTCGCGATGGTTTGGTAGGCGCCGGCCAGCTGCAGGGCGGTCACGCCGATGCCTTGGCCGATTCCCGCGCGCGACCAGGTGGCTTTGTCCCAGCGCTTCCAGTTCCAGAGCAGGCCGCTTTCTTCGCCGGGGAGCTCGATGCCCGTCTTTTCGCCGAACCCGAACGCGCGCATGTAGGACCAGAGACGCGCCGGACCGATGTCCCAGGAGAGCTTGCCGATGACGATGTTGGACGAATGCACGATGGCGTTCGAAACGGTCATGCGCGGATCCCAGACGTGCGAGCCGTCGCCCGGCAGGCGGTAGTAGCGCGGATCGTCGCGCACGGTGGAATAAAGCGAACCGGATTGAACGATCCCCAGGTCGACGCCGGCCGCGGCGGTTATGACCTTCATGACGCTGCCCGGTTCGTAGACGAAGCCGATGGCGCGGTTCAGCCGGGCGGACTCCTTCGTCTGGCCGTAATAGCGGGGATTGAAATCGGGGCAGGAGGCCATGGCGAGGACCTCGGCCGTCTTGGCGTCCATGATCAGCGCCCAGCCCGTCGCGGCGCCATATTCGGCAAGCCCCCAGCGAAGCGCGTCCTCGACTTCGTACTGCAGGTTGTTGTCGATCGTCAGCGTGACGTCGGCGCCGGGCAGGGGGGCGATGGTCTCCTTGCGCTTGTCGTAGAGTTCGCGGCGCCGCACGTCCAACACGCCCGAGATGCGCCCCGCGACGCCGGACAGTTCTTTGTCGTATTTGAGTTCGAGACCGGCGGAGCCGGCGTTCGCCTTGTTGACGGCGCCCAGCACGTGCGAGAGGCGCCGGCGTTGCGGATAGTCGCGAATCTGCGTGTCGATGATGACGACGCCTGCGACTTGCCGCGAGTCGGCGATGACGGCATGGGCGTCGGTGTCGGACGAAATCGCCAGGAATTGGTACCGTTTGCGCGTGTCAAGGCACATTTTGAGCACTTTGCCGCAATCGAGATGCAGGGCGTCCGCGATGGTCTTGGCGATTTCCTCGCGCGTTTTGGGTGCGCGTCCGCGCGGCCGGACGACGCGGTTGGTCAGGGCGACGGGGTCGAGCCGGTATTCCCAGACCGGGACGGACTTGGCGAGCAGGCTTTTGCCGCCGCGCGCATAGATCGAGCCGCGCTGCGCGTCGACGTCCTTTTCGAACGTATACTTGGGTTCGACGGCTTCATCGTCCAAATGGCTGCGCGAAGCCTTCTGTCCGACGTAAAACGCGAAGACGGACAGGATGACGATCGGTGCCCAGAAGCGCCAGTTCTCGCCGCGTTTGATCATGTCGGGAGGGCCGCGGCGAGGCGCTCAGCGTCGGGTTGCCCGGTAGTTGGCCGTCTCGCTCCCCGCCGAGAGGCGCCGGATGCGCGCGACGGAGAGCTGCCCGGGCTTGGGCTTTCCGGCGGAGGACATGCGGATGTTCTGGCCGGGTTTGGCGAAGGACATCTTGAGCCCCTGCCGCCGCAGGGCGATTTCGATCTTCTCGGGAGTCGTCATTTCTTCCCAGCGCGCCGTCTCGCGCGTATATTCGTCCGTGCGCCGGTCGAGCAGACGCTGTTTCTCGCCTATGGACTTCATGAGCTGTTCGCAATTGGTCTTGGCGCAGGAGTAGAGGATGACGGTCGCGAAGAGCGTCAACGCGAGCGCGCCCGTATAGCAGGTCGTCATCTTTATCTTGGACATTCTCCTGGTGCGGAATTTGTTCGTTCTCACAGGGATTCCTCCTTCCTTGGCATTTCGGCGACGCGCAGCTTGGCGCTTCGCGCACGGGGGTTTTGCTCTATTTCCGCGGCGGACGCGCCGATCGGTTTGCGGTCCGGGAGGCGTACGCGCGGCAAATCGCCTTCCCATTCCGCTCCGCCGCCCTGCAGCGAGACCATGCGCCCCTCATGCGCGGCGAAAAAGCGCTTGACGGCGCGATCGGTCAGGGATTCGAACGTGATGACGGCGAACCGTCCGCCCGGCTTCAAAAGCGCCAGCCCGGCTTCCAAAGCGCGCTGGAGTTCGCCGAATTCGTCGTTCACCGCCATCCGCAAAGCCTGGAAGACGCGCGTGGCGGGGTGGTGCGCGCCGTGCCG
>DJRS01000163.1:0-3252 GCA_002440145.1 Verrucomicrobia bacterium UBA6354 | reverse complement strand
CGCGGCTGGGTGCGGTCCATGCGCATGTCGAGCGGGCCTTCGCGCATAAAGCTGAATCCGCGCGCGCCTTCGTCCAGTTGCGGGCTCGACACGCCCAGATCGAGCAAAATGCCGTCCACCGCCGAAAAGCCGGCGCGATGCACGATTTCGGCGATGTCGCCATGCGTGCCTTTGACCGGCATCAGGCGGGCGAAGTCCGGATCCTGCGCATGTTGCGCGGCGATTTCCTCCAGCGCCTGTCCGTCGCGGTCTATGCCGATTACCCGTGCGCCGGCCGCCAGCAACGCCGCCGCATGTCCGGCGCGGCCGAGCGTGCCGTCCACGAAAACCTTTCCTGCGCAGGGGCGCAACGCGCGGACGGTTTCCTCGAGAAGGACGGGTTTGTGCGCAAAAACCGCCATTTCAGAACGCCACCTTCTCGAGCGCCGCGCCCAGCGCCGCCTGGTCGACCTTGCCCTCCGGCGTCAATGCCGCCGGATTCCACAACTTGATCATGCGCACCGCCCCCACCAGGACGACGGACGAGGTCAAGTTCGCGAAGTTCAGAAACCGGTCGCTCACGCGAATGCGTCCCTGCGTGTCCAGCGGCAGCTGCTCGGCGTTCGCGCCGATCGTCTGCAAGGCCTGGTTGAGGGCGGGGTCGAAGAGCGCCTTCTCCCGCAATTTCTCCAGCCGCGCTTCCATTTCCGCCTTGGGGATCAAATTGAGGCAGGGGACGGCGGGATCCGGCATGATGTAGACATAGTCCGGATTCCCCATCGCCGTGCGCCATTCGCTTGGGACGGTGAAGCGCTTTTTCGGATCCAGCGCATGCTCATAGCGGCCCATCAACACGCCCGAAGTGGACGGTTGGGAAGCCGACACGGCGGCAGTCTGGATGGTTGCCTTTGACATTTTGTGACACTATTCTACACTATTTGACACGAGAAAGCAAGCAGAATCTTGAAAAAGGTCCGTTTTAGGCGAAAAATGACGCAAAATCCCCGGGTTTCCCGGCTTGGGAGCAGGCCGGATGGAAAAGTTCGTCGACGGGAACCTCCATGGAGAACTTCCGTGGGCGCCTGCGGAGAGTGCGCTTGTTCGGGCGTCTCGCCATATTGTGCACTTTCCGGATTTGGGCGATTCCGCAATTTTGGCTGGACTTCTCAGCGAGGATTTGGTATCATAGTAAGCAATGAATAATGCAGTAAAGGTTTTGATTCTGGGCTACGGCATCCGCGGGCGGACCTACGCCGCGTATGCCGCGGACCATGCCGAGGATCTGGAGATTGCCGGGCTGGCGGACCCTGTCGCCGCGTTCCCGGCCGACGCGGCGTACCCGACGTGGAAGCGCTGGGAGGACGCGCTCGCGTCCGGCGCGAAGGCGGACGCCGTCATCATCGCGCTGCCGGACCATCTTCACTATGCCGCGTGCCTGAAAGCGCTGCAGGCGGGGTACCACGTGCTTCTCGAGAAGCCGATCGGGTGCAACTGGAAGGAGTGCCAGGAGATCCGCGCGGCGCAGGTCGCGTCCGGCAAGTTGGTGCTGACGGGCTACGTGCTGCGTTACACGCCGCTCTTCAAGCGGCTGCACAAGGTGCTGGAGGCGGGCGTCATCGGCAAGCTCACGAGCGTGCACGTGCTCGTCGAGGTCTCGTACGGCAAATCGGCGCACGCCTACTGCCGCGGCAACTGGTCCGTCGAGGAAAACGGCACGGGCATGCTCGTCAACAAGTGCACGCACGACTTCGATCTGATCGTGTGGTGGATGCGCGGGCGCGTCTGCGAGAAGGTGTCCAGTTTCGGCGCGCTGATCGAGTGCCGCCCCGAGAACAAGCCCGAGGGCGCCGCGGACCGGTGCAAGGACTGCCCGCCGCACGTGCGCCGGAAGTGTCCGTTCGACGCCTACAAACTCTACTACGAGCACACGGATCTGCGCTACCACTTCGCCGACCCGTCCGACGCGGGGATTTTGAAGATGATCGAGACCTCGCCGTACGGGCGGTGCGTGTATGCGTGCGGGAACGACTCGGTCGACCACCAGACGGTGCTGATGCTCTACGACGGCGGGCTGACCGTCACGCTGGAGATGGAGAGCTTCTCGCAACGCCGGGCGCGCACGGTGCATTTCTACGGCACGCGCGGCGAGATCGTCGTGGACGACGAGAAGATCGTCGTGATCCCGTTCCTGGGCGACGCGCGGCGGATCGAGCCCGAGCAGCACGGCCACCACGGCGGCGGCGACCGCGAGATCATGACGTCGTTCGTGGAACTCGTGCGGGAGAATCCCTCGCCGGAGAGATGCACGGCGATACTGGACGAGGCGCTCGAGTCGCACCGCCTGGCGTTCCTGGCCGAGGAGTCGCGCTACACCGGGCGCACGATGGACGGGCGGAGCGACCCCGATTGAGGACGCAGACATTTCAAAACGAGATAAACGGCAAATAATAAAACGTAAACAATAAACAGTAATAAATAAGGAGTACATGAAGATGGCACTGAATACAAGCAGAAGAAACTTCATCCGCGGCATGGCGGGCGCGGGTGCGCTGACGGCGGCCGGCGGGTGTTTCTCGATCGGCTGCGGCGATGACAAGCGCATCCGTCTCGCGCCCGTGGGCGTGATGGGCAAGGGCTTTTCGGACTGGCTGCCGATGCTGAAGTCGGGCCTCGTCAAGATCGTCGCGTTCTGCGACTGCGACTACGGCAAGCGCCGGGAGGCCCAGGAGGCGCTCATCCGCAACGGCGTGGATTTCGACATGTATTCGGTGCCGTTCTACACCGACTACCGCAAGCTTCTGGACGACGCGGGCGTACTGGGCATCCAGGCGATGACGGTCTCGACGACGGACCACACGCACGCGCCGATCGCCATCCGGGCAATGAAGATGGGCATCCACGTCTACGTGCAGAAGCCGCTCGTGCGCACGCTGTGGGAACTCGACTACTTCAACAGGACGGCGAAGGAATACGGCGTCGTCACGCAGATGGGCAACCAGGGCAGCTCGATCCCGGGCTTCCGCCGCGGCGTGGAAGTCCTCAACTCGGGCATCCTCGGCGACGTGACCGAAGTGCATGTGTGGACGAACCGGCCGGTGTGGCCGCAGGGCGCGGGCGCCGCGGCGGCGACGAAGGGCGCCGCGGACAGGATCCCGGCGGGCTTCAACTGGAACACGTGGCTCGCGACGGCGGCCGACCGTCCGTTCAAGGGCGCGTACGCGCCGGGCGCGAAGGGGTACGATCCGTGGAATCTCTGCGCGAACGTGTACCATC
>DJRS01000116.1 GCA_002440145.1 Verrucomicrobia bacterium UBA6354 | reverse complement strand
GCCTCGACCAGCTTGTCGCAGCGCCGGCGATAGGCGATCAAGTCGGCGATGCGCAACATCTTGAGCCCGTGCTTGCGCGCGAATTCGACGTTGTCCGGCAGGCGCGCCATCGTACCGTCGTCGCGCATGATCTCGCAGCACAGTCCGGCCTCCTTCAGGCCCGCCAGGCGCATGAGATCGACTGTCGCTTCGGTATGGCCCGCGCGCTTCAGGACGCCGCCTTCGCGCGCGCGCAGCGGGAACATGTGCCCCGGCCGGCGGAAATCGCCCGGCTTCGCGCCCGGCGCCACGACGGCAAGCGCCGTCATCGAGCGTTCCGCCGCGGAGATGCCCGTCGTCGTCGACACGGCATCGATCGAAACCGTAAAAGCGGTATGGTGGTTGTCCGTGTTCTCGCTCACCATCTGCGGCAGGTCCAGCGCATCGCAGAGCGCGCCCGACATGGGCATGCAGATCAACCCCTTGGCGCAGGTCGCCATGAAGTTCACGTTCGCCGTCGTGGCGAACTCGGCCGCGCAAATGCAGTCGCCTTCGTTTTCGCGGTTTTCGGCGTCCGTCACGAGCACGATTTCGCCGCGCCGCAAAGCTTCCAGGCACTCTTCCACTGTATTGAACATGCTGTCTCCTTTTCACGAGCCGGGGTGGACGGGGCGGCTCCCCGCCTTGCAAAGCGGACATTCCTGCGCCGTCCACGTCTCAGGCGTCATGCGCATCAACGAGAACATGGGGATCTGTCCGAACGCGGCCTTCCCGCCCGACCGGTCGACGAGCAGGACGACCGCGGCGACTTCGCATCCCGCTTTTCTGACAAGGTCGATCGTCTCCTGCACGCGGCCGCCCTTCGTCACGACGTCTTCAGCGACGACATAGCGCTCGCCCGGCTTGAGGGCAAAGCGGCGCATCGCGAGGACGGTGTTCGGCTTGCCCGTGGCGTCCACGCCCTCGCCCGGCACCTTCTCGGCGAACACGCACTTCGTGTCGAGCGCGCGCGCCACCTCGTGCCCGACGAGAATGCCGCCGACCGCGGGGGATATCACGCCGTCGACACGGCCCAAATCGCAGCCAGCGCGCATCTTTTCCACCACCGCGTCGCAAAGTTTTGCCGCGATTCGCGGATAGCGCAAGACGTTCGCGCATTGGAAGTAGCGGTTTGAATGGAGTTTCGAGCGCAGTTCAAAGTGGCCTTCCAGCAAGGCTCCAGTCGATTTGAACGCCTCCAACACATCGGCTTCTGTCATCATTTCACGAGTCCTTTCAATCATCAGTTTTAAGCAATTCCGCGCGCGCAAACGGCCCCGCGCGCAACTCGTTGGCCTGTGGCTGCGGTCCAATCCTGCGCGGAGGGGGCGCGGCCAGCGAGAGCGGCAGGGGACGCGGCAGGCGGCAAGCGGGCGGCTGCGGCGCGTTCTGCACGCAGTCGCGCAAGGCCAGAACGCTTTCCGGCCGGCTTTCGGGCAGATCCAGGACGGAGAGATCGACCGCGTGGGCGCGCACCTCCGCCAGACTGGGCCGCCATGCCGAACGGATCGCGCGCAGCGCCGCACGCTCCTGTTCGGGCTTCAAGCAGATGAGCGAGCCGAACGGCTCCCGCTCCGCGGGCCAGGGATTCAAGCTCCGCGGCAGGGAACGGATCGAGAGATACACGAGCAGGAACACGGCGCCCGGGACGGCCGACGCCAGCAGCAAGGCCAGAATCTCGCTGCGCAGGCTGCGCGCGGGTCTGCAGACGGGCCGGCTCATTCCATCTCCCGGTCAAGCGCGTCGTTCTTCGTCGAGAAGAAGATCTTCTTCACTCCGCTCCGCCGCGCCAGCTCGGCGAGGCGCATCAGATCGCCGCTTTTCACGCGTTTGTCCGCCAACACGAGCAAAGCGGGCGTTTCGGCCGCCGCCGCGCGGTCCGAAAGCTGGGCCGCCAGCGCATCCATGGAAGACTCATCCTCCATCACATAGCGCGCATCGTCGAAAAAGACCAGCGTCTCGCGCGCGGTCGGGAGCACGAGCGCGGCGAGCGAAATGCGCGCGCTGTCCACCGCCTCCGCCGAAGGCAAATCGAAGAGGACGCCCTTGGCGGACGTCGTTGCGTCCGACAGCAGATACAGGAGCAGGAAGAGAAGCCCTGTCGCGAGATAGGGCGCCGCTTCGGCAAAAGGTTCCCAAGCGCCCGGTTTGCCGCCCGTGCGCGCGTATGCGCGCGCCGTCCGCCAGTGGTCCCAGCTCATTCCGCGGAACCTTTCGCATGCGCGGCTTTCGCGGCGAAATAGCCGACAATGGACGTCGCGGCCGCCTCGAGATTGAACACAATGCGGTCCACGCGCAATTTAAGGCAGGCGTGCATGATTATCACGGGAATCATGACGGCGAGGCCCAGGGCCGCCGAGAAGAACGCCGGCACGGCCGCATGCAGCACGTCCACGCGCGCGACCAGCTCGGCGCCGTTCAGCAGCGTCAACGCCCGCACAAAGCCCAGAATGGTCCCCAGCAAACCGACCAGCGGCGCGATGCGCCCGATGAGCGCGAGCGTCGTCAGGCGGCGGTAGAGACGGTTCACGATGGCGCGGCCCTGCGCGTCGACCGCTTCGCGCAGAATATGCACGGGCGCCGTGCGGCGACGGATGGCGCAAGCCATGATCGAGGCGACGGGGACGGGCGTATCCTCGCAAATGCTCAAGGCTTCGTTTTCATTGCCGCCGTCGAGCACGTTAAAGACGCCCTTCGTGAAATCCTGCCAATCTATCTGGGCGCGGCGCAATTCAAAGAAACGCTCGAAGAACACCACGACCGCGACGGCCGCGAGCGCGATCAAGACCCAATAGACGGGGTTGTCGAAAGTCATCATGGGAAGAACCCTCCTGTCTGCAGACGGTCGATGCGACGCTCGGCCTCTGCAGCCGCCGGCACGTCGCTGGCCGCGACAAGTTCCAGAATGCGCTCGGCTTGCATTTTGAGACCGCGGCGCTCGTACTCGTTCGCAAGGCGAAAAGCCGCCTTCACGAACACGGCGCGCGCATCATCGTCGAAAATCACGCCTGCGAGCCGGCCTGTCCGGTAGGCCAGCACCACGTTCGCGTAGTACTCGTCCAAGGCGCCTTCCAGCCGGCCCAGTTTCTCGAGCGTGCGCGCCACCTTGTAGGCGATGACGAGCCGGCGGGAAGGCGTAAGCACCTCGCCGTGCCCAACCATATGATAGGCCAGAAGCGCTTCCTCGTAACGCACCGGATTGTCCGCCCCCATCGCGAACAAAGCATCAGCCTTGAGCATGCGCGCCGTCAAACGGTCAGCCGGCGAATCCGCCGCGGCCTCCGAGGCGCGTTCCAGGACAAGAACGGCTTCCGCGAAGCGCGACAAGGCTATCAACGCCTCGCCTTGCACCAAATAGGCTCCGGCACGGCCGGGGGCTTTTGGCCATTCTCGCAAGCGCCGCGTGCTCAGTTCCACGGCCCGCTCGAACGCTCCGTCCGCATAGGCGGCGCGCGCCGCCCAAACGAGCGCCGCGGGCGCGTCAACGTCCCCAGGGGCGCCGTCCGCATACGCCTCGAAGCGTGCGGAAGCCTCCTTCCAGCGGGATTGGCCGTAGGCATATTTCGCGAGCCAGTGCAATGCTTTCATGCGCGCGACGGGGTCGGCTGCGCGCGCGGACAGGGTTTGCGCCTTGGCGACGGCCTCGGCGTCCCGATTGAGGCCGTAAAGGCACAGGACGTCCAGATAGGCCATCTTGTCCGCACGCGCAGGGTCCTCTTTCGCGAGTTCCGCGAACACGCGGCGCGCCTCGTCGAATTGGAATGTGCGATAAAGTTCGCGGCCTTTCACTTCCATCTCCTTGCATTTGACGAGTCTCGCCAGCTTCTTGCCGGCCGGCGTGCCGGGATATTTGGACATGACAACCCGATAGCAGGCCATCGCTTCATCCACACGCCCCGCCTCCGCCAGGGTGTCGCCTTGTATCAAGGCGATTTTGGCGTGCTGCAGGTCGTTCGTGGTCGCATCCTCCGCCGCACGAAACGCATCAAGCGCCTCGTCTATGCGGCCCAGGCGCCGGCAGGCCCAGCCGCGCTCCTCCTGGACCGTCGTGTCGCGTGCAAGCGCGGGCCATATTTCCAGTGCATCGCGATAGGCCCCCGCAGCCTCGTCGTCGCGGCCCGCCAGAAGCGCCGTGCGCGCATAGGCCAGATAGGCGGGTTGCACATCGGGGCGATCGGGCTGGCGATGCGCCGCGTCGCGTATTATGAGCACGGAATCCGTCCACTGGTTTGTGTCGGACAAATTATGCAAAGCAATGCGCAAAGCCAGGCGACCATGGTCCGTCTCGTTTCTGATTTGGGGCAAAAGATTGGTCATCAACGCTAAGTCGTCCGACAGCAACGCCGCATTCGCCCGCAATTTCTCGTCTGCCGCGGGCATTCGCGCAACCTCCCGCCAAATGGCGCCCGCACGATTGGTTTCGCCGTTCGCACGGGCCACGTCCGCGGCGACAAGGCGCTCCTCGGGATCGCCTTGTTCGAGCAGGGACTTGTCGACGAGCTGCAAAGCACGGGCCGCCTGCCCCTGCTCAAGCAAAAGCACGGCTTGCAACGCGCACAAACGACGCGCTTCGGCTGCATTCGTCGTGGACGTCGCGCCCAACAGACGGACAGCTTCCGCCACATTGCCGAGTTGCGCAAGGGCATAAGCGCGATAACCGGCGAAAGCGGGATTCTCCATCGCGCCCCAAGAATCCAAGGAAGAAAGGATTTCTTTCCATTTCGCCTCGCGCGCATAACTCTCCAGCGTGACAAGCCGCCCTTCTTCCTCCGGCAATTCGGATGCGTGCAAACGGGCAATCCCCCAAAGCCCATCGCGAAGCGCCTCCCGGGAAATGAAGTCGCCATCCGCGAAACATATCCCCGCGAACAGCACCATGCCTGTCAAAAGAAGAGCGCGCACGTCTTAGATTTCTCCTCCCAAATAGCCCATTTCAGCCAAAAGCCGCGAATTCTCCATCCATTTCGGCTCGACGCGCACCCACATCTCAAGGGCGACTTTCAGGCCAAATATTTCACGAAGTTCTCGTTCGGCCGATTTCCGCACGTTTTTGAGAATCTCCGCGCCACGCCCTATGACAATCGGTTTTTGCGATGCACGATTGACAAGCACGTCCACCTTGACATCCCAACGGTCTTCCTGCTCGTGGATCGTTTTCACGCACACACCCAATTCATGCGGTATCTCTTGATGCAGCCGCGCAAGAAACTTTTCGCGGATGACGTCCGCTATCGTCAAACGCCGTGGATAATCCGTGACGATATCTTCCGGGAACAGAGGTTCGCCCGGTTCCGCATATGCAAAAAGAGCTTCCAGCACCGCTTTTTCGCCACCTTCCGTCGTTGCTATTGCCTTCGTCCAGCAAGGTTCGAGGGGGATCGTCGCCGGACCGTCCGCATTTTCCGCGGGCGTCTCGCGCAAGACTTCCTCCCACGCTTCGCGATACATCGTCTCAAAGAACGGCTTTTTGTCCGCCTTGTTCAGCGCGAAAACGACTTTCGGCGGTCTTTCTTTGGCGACGCGCTTCATCCAGCCCACGTCTTCCATTTGGGGTTCTTGCGAGGCATCGAATACGACGCAGAGAACATCTACACCCGCGGCGCTGCGGCGCGCCATGCGATTCAGCAAGGTACCAAGCCGACCCTCGGCCTTGTGCAGGCCGGGGGTGTCCAGCAAAACAAGCTGACCGCGCGGATCCGCCACAATGCCGCGCACGGTGTTGCGGGTCGTTTGCTCCACCGGCGAGACAATGGATATTTTCTCGCCGACCAGCCGGTTGACCAGCGTGGACTTCCCGGCGTTTGTCCGTCCGACGATGCCGACTACGGCAACTCGCGGCGTCCCCACGGGCGTGGATCGAGCCAGATCTTCCATAATCAGGGAACCGGGAACCGGAGCGCCAGCGCCTTGGCCTCGCGCTTTACACGGGCCTGAACGTCCGTATCGGCGATATTGTCGAGCACATCCGCAATCCACGTGCCGATTTTGATCATTTCCGCTTCTTTCATGCCGCGCGTCGTGACGGAAGCCGTACCGACACGCACGCCGGACGTGCGGAAGGGGGATTCGGTATCATAAGGGATGGCGTTCTTGTTGACCACGATGCCCGCGGCGTCCAGCGCCGCGGCGGCCTCCTTGCCCGTAATGCCCTTTGACGTTTTGACGTCCACGAGGAAAAGATGGTTGTCGGTGCCTCCAGAGACAATGCGATAGCCGCGATCCTGGACTGTTTTGCACAACACTTGGCAATTTTTGACGACTTGCCGGGCATAGCCCTTTTTCGCCGGCATCATCCATTCGCGGAAACATACCGCCTTCGCCGCGATAACATTCTCCAGTGGCCCGCCTTGCATGCCCGGGAAAACGGCCGAATCGAGCGCTTTCGCCCACTTTTCTTTGCACAAAACAAGCCCCCCGCGCGGACCGCCCAGCGTTTTGTGTGTCGTACTGGTCACGAAGTCCGCATACGGCACCGGGCTCTCGTGCGCCCCGCCGGCGACCAGCCCCGCAATGTGTGCCATGTCCACCATCATAATGCACCCCGCCTTGTCGCAAATCTCGCGAATACGCTTGAAGTCGATTGCGCGCGGATAGGCCGAGGCTCCCGAAAGCAGAATCTTCGGGCGCACTTCCAGGGCCTGTTTCTCCAGGGCGTCATAGTCCAGACGCTCGGTCTTGCGGTCGACCGAATAGGGAACGATCGTGTAGATCTTGCCGGAGAAATTGACGGGCGAACCATGCGAAAGATGCCCGCCCTGGTCCAGCGAAAGCGACATGATCGTGTCGCCCGGCTTGATGGTCGCAAAATAAACCGCCATATTGGCCGCACTGCCGCAGTGCGGTTGCACATTGGCATGCTCGGCGCCGAAAAGTTCACACGCCCGTTTGCGGGCGAGTTCCTCGGCGCGGTCGACGGGCAGACAGCCCGAATACCACCGCTTGCCCGGATACCCCTCCGCATACTTGTTCATCAGAACCGATCCGGCCGCCTCGCGACAGGCGCGCGAAGACGTGTTCTCGGACGCGATAAGGTTGATCTCCGTATCTTCCTGCTCTGTCTGGGCACGAATGGCGGCGAACACCTCCGGATCGTCGTGCAACAGTCCCGAGGCATCCGAAAGGCGCATTGCGCGTTCAAGCTTCGCACGGCGGCGCACATGGCGCTCGCTCATATCCACGGGCGTGGAAATGAACGCTTTCGCCATTTCGAGCGCGTAGCCGTCAGAAACCGTATCCGCCCCCAGGCACAGGACGTTCGCGCCATTGTGCTGGCGCGTCGTGATTGCCGCCTCCACCGTCGAACAGACCGCCGCGCGCACGTTCTGGAAGCGATTGGCCGCCATGCTCATGCCTATGCCCGAGCGACAGACAAGAATGCCGAAATCGACCTCTCCGCCCGCCACATCGAGCGCGACGACATCCGCATAATCGGGATAGTCGCAACTGGTCTTGTCCGACGGTCCCCTGTCTACGACCGTCGCTACGGACGCAAGCCCGGCTGCAAGCTTGCTTTTCAATTCTACACCACCATGATCGGATGCTATGGCAATTTTCATATATGGCTCCTTGACTTTCTGCAAAATTCTTGAACTGAACTCGAGCTACTTGATATTATAGCAAAATCAGGACTGTTTTGCACCATTGGGCGCGAATCTGCATTTTACGCTGTCTGCGCCTCTTCTCGCGGCATACGGATTCACGGCAACTCCTGCGGGAGCGGAGCAAGGCCCATGCCTTTCAAGCGCACATTGAGATCGCGCCGCATCCGCGCACGTTGCGCCTCCGGGGTGCGCAGATAAGTTTCGCGCGCCTTCTCGCCCAACGACCGTTCGCGACCCTGACGCTCGTCCAAAACGCGAAAGTAATCCGCAATCGTTCCGCCCTCGCGGATGTACTCCGCCAAATCCGCCCGCATGGCCTTGACAATGCCGCGCAATTGCTCCAGTTCGGCCCGCGGCGCAACCGCAAGCTCGATGGGCTCGCGCAGATCTTCCTCCGTCGCCGCCAACCCAGAGACGTCGGGAGGGATGACGTTCCAGCCCGGCTGGGCGTATAGGGCGAGAGCATTGTCCAGACGGTTTGAAAACACGCCCGCCCAGCCTTCCGCAACGCCTTGGGCGATGAAGGCCGTATCCCCTGCAAGTTGCGTCCGCATGCCCTGCGGGACGGATGCCACGCGCGGACGCGTCCCGGCATAGACAAGCGCCCCGATGGTGGCACAGACCAGAATCAATATGGCGGCTCCGGCGGCCCACGGCTGCCACCGGACGGGGTCGTCCCCCGCCACACGATAGGGGCGTATGCCCTGTTTGCGCAAAAGCGCATAGGCGTCCGCGCGGTTGCGGGCCTTTATCGTCCCCACGCGATTCTCGTTCTTGCTGGTCTGATAGTAATATTGGTAAGTCATTGTTGAATCTTCCCTTCGCCGCTCCGGTTAAAGAGCGCCCGTCACCAAAGACCCAAAGGTCGAGATGGGTGTCGTGTCGCGGTAATTGTCTATAACCTGGCGGATATCTTTGACCAGACCGTTGACTTCATCGTACAACTCCGAATCGGACATGAGCTTTCCGAGCGTGCCCTCGCCGGTTTTCAATCTCTCCGCGACCGTATTCAGCGTATCCATCAACTTGTTCGCCTTGGCGAACGTCTCTTTCGCGTCGAACGACTCGCACGCCTTGCGGAACGCGGCGATGGAAGCGTCCAGCTCTTCCGCGAGCGGATCGTCCTCTGCAAGAAGCCGCCCCAGGACGCCCTTCCCTTCCTTTAGCCGCTCGGACACTTCGCGCGCATTGGCGAGCGTGGCCTTCGCGTTGTCCAGCGTTTCCTTCAGGTTGTCGTAGACGGTCGTGTCGGACGACATCAATTTGCCGAGCGCGCCCTCCCCCCGCTCAAGGCGGCCGGCGATCGCACGCACCGAAACCGACGCCTCGGCCAAATTCGTGATGATCGTGCGCAATTCATCTCCAGCGACCGCGGCGTTCAAATTGCGCGCGATCTCCGAGACGTCTTTCATCCAATCGCTGGGCTTCGTGCCCTCGAAGCGCGTTGTCGACAAGGGCAGCGGACGCCCTTTGCCCTCCTCCAGCAGCAAGTAGTTGCCGCCGAGCATGGAAAGGTTGTGTATGGAAGCCTCGTACCCTTCGCGCAAAATCACGCTCTGGTCGATTTCGACCGTCACCACCAGATTGCTGGGCGTCAGCGCGATTTCCTCCACCGCGCCCACTTTCGTGCCGCGGTACATCACGGAATCGCTCTCCTTGAGGCCGCCGACATCCGCGAAAACGATCCGCGCCGTCGTTTTGGTGCGCCCGCGCAAGACGTCGACCCCCGAAATGACGATGGTGAAATAGACCAGGACCGCCAAGACGGCCAGCATGAAAAAGCCTACGATAATCTCGGCAAATGCATCTTTTCTGCGTGAATTCATGACCATTCTCCTTTCGCCGCGGCCAGAAACGCACGCACTTCCGGCACCGTGGAACGCGCGAATCCGTCCGGTTTCGCGCAGACGACCGCACGTCCCTTGTCCAACAGCATGATATGATCCGCGAACGCCAGCGCCGCCCCCAGGTCGTGCGTCACGACAATGGACGTAATCGACCGCGCTTTATTGAGTTTGACGATGAGTTCGTTGATTGTCGCGGCCGTCACGGGGTCGAGCCCGCTCGTCGGTTCGTCGTAGAGAACGATATCCGCTTTGCGCACGATCGCCCGCGCGAGTCCCGCCCGCTTCTGCATGCCCCCCGAGAGTTCGGACGGGTATTTCGCCGCGGCGTCCGAAAGCCCGACCGCCGCGAGAGCCTCTTGCGTGCGGCGGGAAATCTCTTCCTCCGAAAGATGCGTCGTCTCCCGCAGGGGCAGCGCCACATTGTCCTGGACGGTCATCCACGCCAAAAGCGCGCCGCTCTGGAAAAGATACCCGATCCGGCCGCGAATGCCCATGAGTTCCGCGCCCGAACTTGCCGCCACATCGGTCCCGTCGAGCAGAATGCGTCCGGAAGTCGGCGTCAGCAGTCGCACGATATGCTTCAGTGTGACGGACTTTCCCGTGCCCGAAGGGCCCACGATGCAGAAAATCTCGCCCGCCTCGACAGAGAAGGACAACCCGTCCAGGACGGTCGCACCATTGAATTTCTTTACGACATTCTCAAAGGCGACTAGCGGCATGGCATCCTCTTTCAGCGGTAGAAAACGCGCGTTATCATATAGCCGGACATGAGAATCAGCAAAAACGACCAGATCACGCTGCGTTGCGTCGAGCGCCCGACTCCCGTCGCGCCGCGCACGGCCGAAAAGCCCTCCGCGCACGAAACGCCGCCGATGACGACGCCGAACACGAGCGCCTTCGCAAGACCCACGAACAGATCCTTCGTCTCCGCCATGGAAAGCGCGCTCGCCATGTACTGCCGGAAATCCACGCCCAATTGCGTGACGCCGACGAGCCCGCCGCCCATCGTACCCAGGGCGCAGCAGTAGAACGCCAGCAAGGGCGCCATCACGACGAGCGCCAGCAGCCGCGGCGCGGCCAGAAACCGCACAGGCGGAATGGACATGATTTCCAGCGCGGCGATTTCGTCGTTCGTCTTCATCGTGCCGAGCTCCGCGGCGATCGCCGAGCCGACGCACGCCGCAAGGCACATGCCGCAGCTGAAGGGCGCCATCTCGCGGATGAGCGAAAGCATGACGGCCGCCCCCAGATAGATCTCCTGGTTGAACCGCCGCAGCTCAAGCCCGATCTGAAGAGCGAGAATCATGCCCGTGAAGAGGGAAACGACGCTGATCACCGGCAGAACCTGGATGCCCGTCACGTAAAGCTGACGCACGAGATCGGCCCGTCCCCGCGCACGGCAGACGACATGCGGAAAATTCGCGAACGCGCCGCATAAAATACGGAAAGCCCAGCCAAGCCGCGCCGGGACTTCCACAAATCTCTGGACGAAGCCTTGCCCGAAGGTGCGGGGCGATTCGTCCCAGAGCGGTTCGCGGACAACCGTCATAGATG
>DJRS01000025.1:2984-3502 GCA_002440145.1 Verrucomicrobia bacterium UBA6354 | reverse complement strand
GGGGTCTTCGCCTACACGGTCAATCGCGGCACCCCGTCCCGCCCCGGACAAACGTCCTTCTCGTGGCTGCAGGATATCTTTCTCATGGACACGAAAAGGGCGTTCCACTCCGACGGCTTCGTTTTCAGCCGTTTGACGGTAGCCGCATGCGCGCTTCCCGCCGGAAGCAAAGTCCACGGACCCGATTCCAGCCTTTCAACTGCGATTTTTAGGCTAAAGGACAGGACATCCCTCGTCTATATTTTGCATTCCTTACGCGGATAAAAAGCGTGTGACGCGGTGACGGAAGACGTGGAACCCCGGCGGGCGGAGGACTGCCCAGGCAGAAGAGGACTGCCTCCGGACGTCTATTCTATTTCGTTATGGGAGACATGAAATTCATGCTTGACGGTTATGGATGAAAAATGATAGACTATAAGCATGGAAATGAGGCAGATCAGATATTTCGCCACGATTGCCCGCGAGGGGAACATCTCGCGCGCGGCGAAGAAGCTCGGCATCAGCCAGCCCGCGCTCTC
>DJRS01000025.1:0-2815 GCA_002440145.1 Verrucomicrobia bacterium UBA6354 | reverse complement strand
TCGGGGCGCATCACCATCGGTGCGGCGGAGACGTTCGGCTTCGCGCTCGTCGCCTCCGCCCTGCGCGATCTCAACCGAAAGAATCCCGCCGTCTCGTTCCAGATCGTCTCGGGGAACGGAGAGGATCTCGCGGAGCGCGTCCAGAAGGGGACGCTCGATCTCGCGGTGCTGATCGGTCCTGGGCGGCTCGACGGATGCGACACGCTGTCGCTCGGCGTGTACCACTCGCTCGGGCTCGTTCTGCCCAAAGACGATCCGCTCGCGAAAAAGAAAGGCATCCAGCCGAAGGATCTGCCCGGGCGTCCTCTTCTCATGCCGCGCCGGATGCGGATTTCCGCCGAGATAGCGGGCTGGGCGGGCTACGACTATGCGAAGCTGAACGTGGTCGGCACGTTCAACCTGCTTTACAACGCCGCGCACGCCGTGGCGGAGGGCGTGGGCGCGGCGGTTTCCATCGACGGACTTGTCCCTGAAATGCTGGCAAGGCGACTTGTGTTCCGACCGTTCGCCCCCGAGATCTACAGCGAGGCCTATCTCGCGTGGAAGGACAATGCGGAACTCACGCCAGCCGCGGCAGAACTCGTGAGACTGCTGCGCGGGCGCGTAAAGGAGTGTGCGGACATCAATGATTTCACGAAACGGGAATCCAAAGGAAAGGAGAACGCAAAATGAACAGAAGAGACTTCATCAAACAGTCGGCGACATTCGCCGCGGCAAGCGTCCTTTTGCCTGCCTGCGCCGAAAAGCCGTCCCAAACGAAAGGAGAAACCACCATGCCGGTCAAAGTAAAGAAAGACAAGATCCTCATCGTCTATTTCTCGCGCAGCGGCAACACGCGCTATGCCGCGGAGACGTTCGCCAAAGCGTGCGGGGGCGCCCGGCTGGCCGAAATTGTGCCGGTGAAGCCGTATGCGCCCGACTACGACGACTGCTGCGACGAGGCCAAGCCCGAATGCCGCGCGGGGACGTTGCGTCCGATCCGGAAGATCGACGGGCTGGACGTCGCCGCGTACGACGTCGTGCTCGTGGGCACGCCCAACTGGTGGGGGACGATCGCGCCGCCCGTGCGCACGTGGGTGAGCGAAAACGCCGCGGCGCTGAAGACGAAGACGGTGGGGCTCTTCCAGACGCACGGCGGGGGCGGACTGCAGAACTGCGGACGCGATTTCGCCGCGCTCGTCGAGGGCGCGCACATCCTCCCGCCCAAGGCGTTTCTGGGCGCGACGATCAAGCTGGGAATCGGCCTCAAGGGCTACATCGCCGACCGCCTGGCGGTCGAAGGGTAAGTTTTTAAGACAGGATTAACAGGATTGACAGGATTAGAAAGCCCGAAAACAATGGAAATGAGTCAACTGACACGTACCGTCATTGGATTGGCGATGAAGGTTCACCGCCATTTCGGTGCGGGGTATCTGGAAGAAGTTTACAAGAACGCCTTGTCCGTTGAATTGGAGCGTCTCGGACTTCATTCAGAAAAAGAAGTTGCAATTCGGGTTGACTATGAAGGTGTTTGCGTTGGAAACTATGTCGCCGATATCATTGTGGAGCATCAACTGATCCCAGAGTCGAAGGCCGTTTCTACTCTTGTTCCGCGTCATGAGATGCAACTGGTGAATTATCTTGCGGCAACGGGAATCGATGACGGATTGCTAATCAACTTCGGCAGCGACTCGCTTCAATTCAAGCACAAATATCGTTGTTATCACAAGCCCGCAATCCTGTGAATCCTGTAAATCCTGTCTAAAAACAACGAAAGGCATGACATGAAAAGACTTCTTTTTACAATCACACTGCTCATCGGAGGAACGGTCATGGCACTGACGGAAAAGGAACGGACGCTCTGCGACGTCGCGGCCTGCACGGCGCGCGGCGATTTGAGGAGACTCGAAGGCGCGTATGCAATGGCGTACGGGGCCGGATGGACGACGAAGAAACTGAAGGACGCCGCGACGCAGCTCTACGCCTACTGCGGATTCCCGAGGGCGCTCAACGCGCTCGGCGTTCTCTACAAGGTCGCACCTGGCGCGGACAAGGGGAAGGCGGACTACAATCCGTCGCGCCCCGACAGCGATTCGCTCGCGCGCGGCACGGTGAACAAGACGAAGCTCTGCGGACGCGAGGTGGCGGGACCATTCTTCGACTGGTGTCCCGCGATCAGCGACTATCTGCGTGCACACCTCTTCGGCGACATCTTCGGACGCGATGCGCTCGACTGGCGGACGCGCGAAATCGTGACGGTCGCCGCGCTTGCGGCGATCGGGAACGTGAAGCCGCAGCTTGACGCGCACATTGGCATCGCGAAGCACAACGGCGTGACGGATGCGGAAATCGCGGAGATCCTCGCGGTCGTCTGCACGGAGGACACGGTGAGTCCCTTCCGGGCGGGGACGCCCAATACGCGCTACCGGCAGTACTTCAGCGGACGCTCCTGGCTCGCCGCGCTCACGAAGAACGAGAAGGAGACGGGCGTGCCGATCCACAACGTCACGTTCGAGCCGGGCTGCCGCAACAACTGGCATGCGCACACAGGCGGGCAAATCCTCGTCTGCGTCGGCGGCGAGGGCTGGTATCAGGCGCGCGGCGAGAAGGCCGTGCGGATGCTGCCGGGTTCGGTCGTCGAGATTCCGGCGAACGTCGAGCACTGGCACGGCGCGGGGCCGAAGACATGGTTCAGTCACCTCGCCATCGAATGCCATCCCGACACGAACAAGAACACTTGGCTCGAACCCGTCACCGACGCGGACTACGCCGAGGCGACGAAGGACTGAGACTGCGCGCACAGGAGGAGAAACGATGACCTCACACTATGCGATGG
>DJRS01000071.1:2912-17149 GCA_002440145.1 Verrucomicrobia bacterium UBA6354 | reverse complement strand
CAGTAGCCGCCCCGCCGGACGCGCTCCGAGCTCCCTATGCGGTCGCGTCCGCCCGATCCTGCAAGAAGGAGTCCAGAACGCGACGGATGCGCGTCCGGTCCCGGGCGGTCAACCCCGTCCCCGAGGGCAGGCACAATCCGCGCCGGAAGAAGGACTCCGCGACTTCTCCGCCATAAACCGGCGCGTGCGCGAAGACCGGTTGCAGATGGAGGGGCTTCCAGACCGGACGCGTCTCGATATTCGCCGCGGCGAAGCGCGCACCCAGTTCCCGGGCCGCTTCGGGAGAGTCGAACAGCGCGACGGAGAGCCAATGGTTGCCCGTGGGCAAGAGACGTCCGGGCAGATGGCGGGCGTAAAACGCGGCGTTTTCCGCGCGTTTGGCGAGAATGCGCGGCAGTTTGTCCAATTGGGCCAGTCCCACGGCCGCGAGGAGGTTGCTCATGCGATAGTTGTAGCCGACCTCTTTGTGTTCATACCACGGCACAGGCTCCCGGCTTTGCTGCGCGAGTTTGCGGGCATGGTCGGCCAAGGCTTTCGAATCCGTCAAGATGGCGCCGCCGCCGGACGTCGTGACAATCTTGTTTCCGTTGAAGGAGTAGATGGCGGCGAGTCCCGCCGAACCCGCCGGCCGTCCCCTGCAGGCCGAACCGACCGCTTCGGCGGAATCCAGGACGAAGGTCGCGCCGGCGCGCCTGCACAGGCGGCCTATCCGTCCGTAATCGCAGCAGGCGCCGTAGAGATCCACGCCGATGACGAGCGTGCGGGCGGGGTCTTTCACGTCCGCGAGAGCCTTTTCCAGGAGTGCGCAATCCATCGTGCCGGTCGCGTCGCTGTCCACGAAAACGATTTTCGCGCCGCGGTGCCAGGCCGGTCCGACCGTCGCCACAAAGGTCAGGGTCGGGGAGACGACCGTCCAGTGCGCGTCCACGCCCAGATGGGCGAGGATGAGATCCAGCGCGGCGGTTCCGCTCGAAACGGCGACGGCATGGCTCCGACCGGCCTGCCGGGCGATCGCCTGTTCGAAGGCGTCCACCTGCGGACCGCAAGGGGCGACATAGCCCGAATCGAATGCGGCTTTCACGGCCGCGCGCTCTTCGCGCCCTATCCAGGGCGGGGACAGAAACAGGCGGGGGGACTCGTTCACGGAAGCGTTCCTTTCTTTTCCCGGGGGGCGGGACGGTTTCGGCCGGCGTCCCATTCGCTCCGGGGGGCCCATCCGGCATGCCCTCCGTCGTCCAGGCGCACCCATTCGCCGTCGCGTTCCGTTTCGCGGCACCGGTCCGGGTTCGCCCAGGCGAGCGTGCGGGCCGTGCGGCGCGGCGCGAAACGGAGCGCCACCAGCGGTTCGCGCTTTTCGCCGGGCGCTTCCAGATTGACGGCCACGCGCGCCGGGGATGCATTCGTGCCGGAGGATTCATACCGCAGCCGGACGCCGGGCACGGACGCGACGGCATAGGATTTCGTCTTCAGGTCGTAGTACGGGATGGCGATGTCCGGCGTGCGCGCGGCGCCTTCCGCACGCGCGTACAGGCGGTAGACGAGGCGCTGGCGGCGATCGTCGGCCAGGATGTCCGGCAAGGCGTCCGGCGGGATGTAGCCTTTGTACGAGACTTCTATGTCGAGCGCCACGACATCGTTCGTCTCGACGCGCGCTTCGGGTTCCAGCAGGCGGAGCGACAGCCTGGACGCGACGATGCCCGCATAGCCGGCCGGGCGCCCGGCCGCCGGCGGCGCGGCGACCTCCAACCGCCGCGGGCGGGCGCGGATGGAGAATGGACGGCTGGCGGAAAAAAGGCTTTGCCCGCGCCGCAGACGCTGTTCGCACCGCCCTTCGACCTGGAACGAAACCACGCCCCGGAACGGCGCATCGCAACGGACCTGAATCGCCACGCGGCGGACGACGGCGTTCGTGTCCGCCGCGGCGAGATCCGTCATCGCCTCGCCGCTCCCAAGCGGGACCAGGGCCTCCGGGCAGGGATCCAGGCGCAAGGTCAAGCCGCTCAGCGTCACGTCCTTCGGGCACGTCACGCTTACGATGAAGGCAAACGGCTCGCCTGCGCGGATGCTCTCGCCGTCGGGGACGACGTCAGCTTTGAGCGCGGGTTCGGGAAGCGCGGCAAGCCGCCGCCGGGCGCCGAATCCGGCATCCTCGAACATCTGGTCCATTTCGCGCCGCATGCGCTCGGCCATCTCCTCGAAGGGCGAGACGGACTGCGCGACGGCCGGCGAAATCCCGGCTGCGCCCCAAAGGGACAGGGCGAGCGTCAGGCAGAAGACGATACGGCGCACGAGGCGGGACAGGGCGAAAAGGAGCAGCGCAACCGCCAACGACAGGGCGCCCAGACAGGCCAGACGCCCCCGCCAACCGTACCGCAGGACGGGATGCAGCGCCTGGCGCCAAGCCGGCAATTCGGCCGCCGGATCGCCCGTCGCGAGGACCTGCACGGCCCGCAGGCCGCGGCTGACGGCGGGCGTCTGGCCTATCCGCCACTCGAGGGATTCGTAAATGGCCTTGGCTTTCGCCCAATGTCCTTCCATCAATTCGCAGGCCGCGGCGTTCAGGCGCGCCTCGGGAAAGCCGAACGCGGCGAAAGCCGCCGCCGAAGGCTGTGCGCAAGCCCGGCGCCAGGCGAAACGCGCGTCCGCCGAAAGCGCCGCGCCCGACCGCCAGGGGCTATGCGAGAGGTCGACGAAAAGACCGTCCGGAAGCGCATTCTCCGCGCTCTCGTCTTCGAGGGCGGCGAGGGCGGCTTGCGCGCCGGCCTTGACGTGCACCGGCAGGGGCTGCGTGCGGATCGTGTTCGTCGCGCCGGAGGAGCCGTCCACATAGGCGAAGGCAAGCGAGGGGAAATCGTAGCACCCCTCCCGCATGGGACGGACGCGATAGACGAGACGGCGCGCGGACTCCACGGTTTCGGTCTTGGCGCTGCGGTCGTCTATGCGCCAGAAGCGGGTGTCCACGCGGGACGCGAGCGCGGGGGGATGCAACGCCGAGAAGTCGGCATCGCCCAGGAAATCGACCGTCAGGACGAGCGGGTCGCCCACGCGCACGTTGTTGGCGTCCAGAAAGGCGCGTGTGACCAGCCGCTCCCCTTTCACGCCGGGGAGCGCGATTGCCGCCAATAAACACGAAAAAACCGTCGCGAACATCGTCATACTCAATTGGGTTTTACTTTGAAACGGACTTTGACCGAGGGATTCTGCGAGAGGAAATCATGGGTGAGTCCCGGCACGGACGCCACTTGGGCGGCCGCCGCGAGGACGGTATCGTCCGCCGCGCGGTCGCCGGAACTTTTGACGAGCCGGCAGCTCTTCACGACGCCGCCCGGGCCGAAACGGACCTCGAGGATCATGTCGCCCAGCGCATCCGTCCAGGGGGGGCTGTCCCACTTCGCGTAAAAAGCGCGGCGGATGAGCGAAAGGCAACGCTGGCTTTCGTCCGCGGCGATCTGCGTTTTCGCGCCGGGCGTGTAGCCCTGTCCGAGCAATTCGCGCCAATCGGGCGGGCGCTTCTCCGTGCGGCCGTCCGTGCGCGGCGCCTCGCCGCGCTTGACGGCGTTGCGGATCTCCCGCAGGCGTCTGGCGCGCGCCTGTGCGCGCTCCTGGGCGATTTGCTCTTTCGATTTGCGGGGCTTCGGAGGCTGTTCGGGCCGGGGCTTCGGTTTCGGTCGGGGCCGGGGCGGAGGCTCCACCTTCTTCGGCGGCTCCTTCTTGGGCTCTTCCGTCCGCTCCACGGCGTCGACTTGGGGCGCGGGCGCGGGTTCGGGGGCCGGCGCGGGCTCCGGCGGCGGGGGCGGGGGCTCGGGGGCCGGTTCGGGTTCGGGCGAAGCCACCTCCTTTTCGGGCGGCGGCTCGTTTTCCGCGCCGTCCGGATTCTCGTGGACGACGACCGTCAAGTCGATCGGAACGACCGTTTCCTTCGGTTTCGCCGCGAACTGCCCGACAAGGAAAAGCGCGGCGAAAAGCAGGAGATGCGCCGCGACGGCGAGTCCCACCGTCCGCGCGTCGAACACCTTCGGCTTCCGGGCTTCTTCGTCGAACATGGCTACTGTTCCACCGTTACGAGCGCCATGCGGCGGATCTTGCAATCGTACACGATCTTCACGATGCGCATGACGCTGCCGTAGTCCAGCCGCTCGTCGCCGCGCACGAGAACGGGCACGTCGGGGTCATCCGCCGCCAAGGCGAGGAGGTCTTTCTTGAGGTCGGCCGCGGTCGTCGGGCGGTTGTTCAGAAAGAGGCGGTTTTGCGCGTCTATCGTGATCGTGTTCGCCTTTTTGTTCTTCGTCGGCAGCTCGTCCGTCTTCGCGCGCGGCAGAAGGATGGACACCCCCTGCTCCAGCGCGGGCAGCGTCACGATGAAGGTCACGAGAAGCAGAAACGTCAAGTCGATCAGCGAGGTCATGTCGACCGCCGCCTTCGGTTTCTCGCCGCGTACGCGCCTGCGCCGCCGCATGGTTACGCTCCCCTCCCCTGGAATTCGCACGCGATGCGCCCCATCAATTCGTCCGTGAACCCTTCCATGTCGCTCGTGAGCGTGCGCATGAGCCCGTTCAGGCGGTTGAAGGCGACGACGCCCGGGATCGCGATCAGAAGCCCGACGACCGTCGTGACGAGCGCGGCGGAAATGGAAGGCGCGATGGTGGCGAGATTCGCGCTGCCGGCGCTGCCCATGTCGGCGAAGGCGTCCAGCACGCCCCACACCGTGCCCAGCAGGCCCAGCATCGGCGCGAGCGCAACGACCGTCGCGACGACGCCCGCGCCCGCCTCCACGCGCAATTCCTCCTCGTCCAGCACGTGTTCGCAGGTTCCGCGCACAAGCTCTATCTCGCGCGCCGTCAACGCCGCGGCGCCGTTGCCGTCCGTATCGCGGCCGGCAAGCAGCGACCGCACGTCGGGCGTCAGGATCTTCAGCAGCCGTTCGCAAGTCTCCTTGTAGATGCGCTCCATGCCGCACGTCCCCGCCGGACGGCGCGTGAGATAGTGGTCCAGCACGTCCTTGCCTTCCGAGAAATCGCGCAGAAAGCGCCGCGCTGCGGCGGACATGAAGCGCAGTTCGCGGAATTTGCCGATAATCGCCGCGACCATGACTATCGACCCGAGCAATTGCACTTCCACGATGCCCTGTCCCATGAGGTTGGACGAAAGGAAGCCGTCCACGAGAGAGTTTGCCAGTATCATTGCCTATTTGCCTTTGAATGTTCCGTTCTTGACCGCCGAGACGACCTGTCCCTCCGGCGGCAAATCCGCGCGCGTGAAGCCGCACGCCGCCAAAACCTTGTCCGTCGTCTGGAAGTGCGCCTTGCAATGGTTCATCAGCCAGACCGGGCCGTGCTTCTTCACCATGTCCTCCGCCACGGCGCGCACCCGGGGATCGCTCGACCCGATGGGGATGGCGGGCGCGGGGGATCCGTCCGCCGCCGGGGCGTCCCCGAACACGTCCTTGGACATCTTCGCCATGTCGCGCAGGAAAAGTTCGCGCGCGACGACGGAAGCCGCCGCGACGGCGATATCGCTTTCGGCCTTGTGCCGCTGTTCGACTTCGGCCGTCTTGCCGCGCGGTTTCAGCGCGCGCGCGACGACCGCCTCCGTCGCGGCGAACTGGTCCACCACGACGCGCGGGCAGTCCGGGCGCTTTTCCAGGAGCTCCTCGATCGCCGTCGCATGCGCCCAGGCGAGCATCCGGTTGATGTTGCGCATCTTCGCGTACAGCCTGTTGTAGGCGGCGGGCCCCAGCTTGACCGCCGCATAGCCCGAAGAGCCCAAAAGCGACCGAAGCGACGCGCCGGCCGCCAGGACCGCCTTGTCCGACATCTGCTTGCAGTCGCGCACGCCCAGCTTCTTCATCTCGGCCGAGAGCCTCTCGTCCGTATAGCAGCAACACACCACGAGCGGACCGAAGTAGTCGCCCTTTCCCGATTCGTCGCTCCCCGCATGCGGCGCGGAAAGTTCCGGATGCAGAACGTCCTCGTAGCCGAGTGTCGCCGCGCCCAGGACCTGCGGCTCCAGCACGAACAGCACGAAATCCTCCGCGCCTCGCCCCTGGACGCAAAGCTTGCGCCGGCCGTGCTTCTCTTTCTCGTAGAGCGTCGCGTTGAAACGGTCGCCTTCGACCGAATACAGGGCGTACGGCACCTCGCGCCGGCGATAGTTGCCCGTCACGAAGATGCCCAGCGCGCGTTCCTGCTGGTCGTTGGTCAGCTCAAAGGTAAAGCACGTCTTTCCGGGAAGTGCCGCGCCCGCCGATTCAAAACTGTCCGTCTGGTGGTTCATCATCCCTATTATAGCACATTTGGGGTTGCGCGGAAACCGTCCGCGGCGCTTCCAGGACGGCGAAGACGGGCTTGTGGTCCGAACAGCCCTCCGCCGGGAAGGTGCGGACCGCCGCCGGAACGCCCCAGCCGCGCGTGAAAATGTAATCCAGCGCGCTGTTCCGGCCTTTCCCGCGACCGACGTACGTCGCCCGCGCGGACGCCGGCAGTTCCTCGAGCGCATTGCGGAAACGCGCCGCGCGGAGGATTCCGAAGAGCTTCTCCTCGGCGAATTCGGGATTCCACCTGTCCGCGTTCACGTCCCCGGCGATTACGACGGGCCCTGTCTGCCTGCCGGCCAGGCGCACCAGTTCCTGCGCCGCCTGCGTGCGTTTGTGGCGGTTGAGGGCGATCTGCTCCGGCGTGCGCTGTCCGTAATTGGACTTCAGGTGCACGGCGTAGACATGCGCCGTGACGGCGGGCTCGAGGAGCAGGTCGGCGTAAACGTGTCCGCGCGGCGGCGTCTTCTCCCTGTTGCGCGCCCACCGCCTCCATCCCGCCTGCACGACCGGAAGCGTCGTCGCGATGGCATCCTGCTGCATGTCGAAGCGGTCGCGCCGCCGGTAGGCCGAAATGCCCGCCAGGGCGAGGCCGGGGCGTCCGATGGCGGCCAGGAGGCGCGTCGCGACGTCCCGGTTGCGCATCTCGCCCAGACAGAGTATCACGTCGTTCGTCCCGTCCGGATCCAGCTCCACCAGCGCCGCCCGCAGCATGCGCCCCGACGCGCGGATCGTCGCCTCCTCTTTTTCGGGCGCGGCGCGATGCTCCGCACGGTGGGAGGGGAACCAGTTGCCGTTCCACGTCCCGACGACGACGGCGGCTACGAGTGGCGCGAACCAGGTCATCGGGCAAGCGATTTGACGACGGGGGGCGGTTCTTTGTTGTAGACGCGCGAAAACGGCGGCACCGAGTCCTTCAGCCACACATTGCCGCCGATCTCGCTGTCGTGGCCTATGGTCGTCGCGCCGCCGAGTATGGTCGCGCCCGCGTAGACGACGACATTGTCCTCCACGTTCGGATGCCGCTTCACGCCTTTCACGAGCGCGCCCGTCACGGGATCCTTCTCGAACGAAAGAGCCCCCAGCGTCACGCCCTGGTAGAGTTTCACGTTGCGCCCGATCACCGTCGTCTCGCCGATGACGACGCCCGTGCCGTGGTCGATGAAGAAGCGGTCGCCGATGGTCGCGCCCGGGTGAATGTCGATACCGGTGCGCGAATGCGCGAGTTCAGACATGATGCGCGGGATGATCGGCACGCCCAGGCGGTACAGTTCGTGCGCGAGACGGTGCACCGTCGTCGCGTAGGGCCCGGGATACGCCACGATGACCTCGCGCTCAGACTGCGCCGCCGGGTCGCCCTCGTAGGCGGCCGTGATGTCCGTCGCCAGCCGGCGACGCACCTCGGGCATCGCCGACCAGAACGCGTCCACCAGACGCGCCGCATCCGCCTCGGGCTTCACATCCCCGAGCAAATGCAGCAGTTCGCGCGAAATGACCTCCTCGCGGCACGAACAATCCCCGTAAACGCCGGGATAGAGATGTTCCAGCAGGTGGTTCAAAAGCAATGCTACGCGTTGTGTCAGTGTCATGGGCGATATTATACCATATCTGAGGCGTTTTGTCGCACAGAAGCGCGGCGCTCCGCATTTTTCCGTGCGCGGCGGAGCGGCCGGTTCCCGCACCCGGTTCCGCGCCGCGTGGCAACGGACGCTCCCCCGCCGCAGGGTTTGCCCCTGGAAGCTCCGTCTCGGCCTTCCGCGCGCGTTCAGCGCGTCAGCCGGAAATTGCGGAAGCAGAGTTCGTCCACGGGTTCGGAGACGGAAAACAGAAGAGCGACAAGGTCCGTCGCCGCCGGATCGAACGAGAGGTCGATTTCGGCCGTGTAGGTCTTCCACGCGCCGCTCCCGTCGACTTTCAGGCGGACTTCGTTGCGCTTTTCGTTCGTGATCGCCGCGATGCGCAGGTCGAACGGCGTCGCGCTCGCGGCTTTCATGTCGAACGCGAGGCGGTACTTGCCGAAGCCCGCCGCCTTTACGCGTTCCGTCACGATTGCCTGCATGCCCGCCCCCCTCTCGCACTGGCGGAGGCGGTAGACGACGGCGCCCTTCCCGTCGCGCGTGCACGCGTCGAGCTTGACGCTCCACGAAGGACAGCGCTGCCAGATGCTCCGCGTCGCCGGGCGGTCCTGCAGCAGGTTCGCCGGGGCGGGCGGGAGGCGCCGCCTGCGCTTGGCGGGGCACTTCCAGTCGACCACGACGCGGTCGGGCCCCAGCGGGACGGTGCGCGGCAACACCTTGTCCGTCGCGACCGAAAGGTCGAGGATCGCCTTGTCCTTCGGCCAGAAGGCATAGTCCGGGAACGCCGCGGCACGATGTCCGGCAAGATAAAGGTTCGTCACGGCGAACCGGCAGTTGCTCGTGTTGAGCCACCAGTCCGGATTGTTCTCGACGGCGACCGAGAGCCCGTTCGTCTGCCCCGCCAGCCGCCAGTTGTCGCGGCCCGAGACATGGGGGACGGACAGGTTGCGGAAGACGTAGGACTTCGGGAGGTCGCCCATGTTCCGGCAGCGGAAGACGTAGCCGACGTAGGTCGCGTCGACCGCCGAGAGGCTGTCGAAGAAGAATTCCTCTTTCTGGGGTTCGAGATCCTGCGGACCCGGCTCGCGCTTCTGGAGGCCCGTCCCCATCTCGTCCCACTTGTTGTCGCGCCGCAAAGCGCCGTTGTATTCGTTCGCGACGACCCCCTCGTCCGCCCGGAAGACGTCGATGTTCTCCATGCGTACGTTGCCGTTCGAGCTCTGGGGGAAGATGGCCTTGCAGGACGTGCCGATGGCGACGTTGCGGAAGGTCGCGTCCCGGATGCCGCTGACGACAAGCGCGTTGTCGCCGACGTAGAGCCAGGCGTTGTCCACGCGCAGGTTCCGGCCGCCGACGGTGAAACCGTCCGAGCACATCATCGAGGAGAGGAGCTTCACGTTGCGCAGAACGGCACCGCCGTTCCACGACAACAGGTTGAACGTGCGCGCGTCGACGAGCTTGACGTCCTCGACCGTGGCGCCGGCCGCCTCGATGACGACGACGCCGCGCAGGGGGTTCAGGATCTGGTCGTAGCGGAAGATATCGCTCATCGGGTCGAGGATCATGCCGCGTCCGTGCAGCCGCACGCCCGGATGCGCGATCTTCAGCCGCGCGTTCAGGACGGAACCGGGCGCGAGGTAGATCTCCTTCACGTCCTTGGGGACCTCCAGGACGCCGTCCGCGCCGGGCGCGTCAACCCAGCCCTCGATGCGCAGGACGCCCGCCGCGCCGGGCGCGGGAACGTCCCCGGGATTCTCCGGCGCGTCGGCGAAGACGGAAAGTATCGTCTTGTCGTAGTCGTTGAGCTGGATGCCGAAGTACTCCGGCCTGTCCAGTGTGACGGAGATGACGCCGTCGCGGAACGTGTGCTTCAGACCCTTCCGCGCCGGAAAGACCTTGTAGCGACGGACGTCCTCCTTTACGGCGATGTCCACCGTGACGGGACGGCCCGCGAACGCGAATTCGCAGAACCGGCGGTTCACGTCGCCGCCGCGCGTCCGCCCTTCGAGGATGGATTTCTCGCAGTGGTTCCAGACGACGAGAGGCCGCCGCGTCGCGCCCTGTCTCACGCTTACGTCGTATGCCGCATCGCGCTCGATCGCAGTCGGATAGTCGGGATAGCGCACGAGAATGTCCCGTGCCACCGGGGCTGCGGACGCGGCGCCCGCAGCAACCGCCCATACCCACGCGAAAACACAATGCAAGTCCATACTCATTCCTCTTTGCTCCGCCGCGCGCCTTTGCCCGGCGTCGTAAGACAGTTTACCAAATTTGCCGTCCGGCGACAAGCCCGCCTCCGTTACGGATGCGGTCCGTCCGCCGTCCCGCCCTCCCGGAGCGTCCTACACGCGCCCCTTGGAACGGAGGAATTCGAACGACTTCTTCACCGCGAAGAGCGAGTCCGCGTGGACCTCGCACTCGACCACGTACCACTGCACGCCGTCCGCGTCCGTGACCTTGAAGAGCTTGTCCCAGTCCACGCCCTTCTGGTTCGGCTTGCCGGGCTCGCCGAGAATGCCGTCGAACGACATGACCCCCGGCCCCCAGCCGTTCTCCTTGGCGTGAAGCGTGAAGGAGCGGTGCGGATACTTGACGTACTGTGCGCACGGGTCGACTCCGGCGTGGACGGTCCAGCCCACGTCCTGCTCCATCTGCACGGCCTTGTCGGTATGGGAGAAGAAGTAGTCCCAGAACGAGGTGCCGTCCGTCATCTTGATGCGGTGCTCGAAGGTGTGGTTGTGGATGCCAATCTTGCAGCCCATCGTCGCGCAATCCGCCGCGGCCTTGTTGTAGAAGTCGCACAGCTTCTTCGTGAAGTCGTCGATTTCTTTGTTGGGCGCGACTTCCTTGTCGCCGTCGCACCCGGGCGGCACGTTCCCGCCGCCGGGGCAGTAGAGGTGGGTATTGCCGTAGGCGAGGTTGAACTCGCAGAGCTGCTTGTAGCTGTTGGGCGCGAACTCGCCGTTCCAGTACACGTGCGTCCCGCACACGGCAAGGCCGTTGTCCGCGAGCATCTTCTTGAGCTCCGCGGGCTTGTGGTTGTAGTAGCCGGCGAACTCCACGCCCTCGTAGCCGATCGCCTTGACGTCCGCGAGCGCCTTGGCGAGCCCTTCCTTCTCGATGTACTTGTGGATCGAGTAGAGCTGCAGGGCGACTTTGCCGGGACGCGCCGCGCGCGCCGCCGACAGGGCCTGGGCCGGGGTCGCCGCCAACGCCGCGCCGGCGCCGAGACCGGCGAGAAATTCTCTTCTTGTCGTCATCTTGTTCTCCTTATATTGTGTTGCTGATTGAACCAAACGCCTTAGCGGAAGTGCAGGACGAACCCTTCGCGGAATTCGAAGTCCGGGTGTTGCACGAGCCACGCCTGCGATAGGCCGTCCGCGGTCCGGTAGAGCCCCACCACGCGCCACTTCTTCGCCTGCGGGTCCGCAAAGTTGAGGATGCGGTCCAGCTCCTTGCGCGCCGCATAATAGCCGCCGGAGACCGTGCCCTGCTTGCGCAACGCGCTCCAGGTCGCGTCCGAAAGCGGCGCGACGATCCGCAAATCCTTCGCCACGTCACCCTTGGCGATGTCAGCCGTGGCCGTGCGCCCGGCGACGAGCTTGTCCAGCAAGGCGCGGCTCGGCGCCTTGCCCGAGAACCGGAACTCCCGGATCGGCAGCGGCGCGCCCGTGAGCGGGAGCGGATTCCATACGCCCGTTGCCGGACGCGACCAGAAGGCGTGGTCCGCCATCTCGAAGTCGTGGCTCTTGCCGAAATCGACCGTCTCCAGCGCGTGGACGCTGTTCGTGTAGAACGGGAACCACTCCGTCGTCGCCACGCCGTTCGTTTTGTCCGTGTACGTCACGCCGTCCGACAGGAACATGCGCGCCGTGCCGTTATTCTTGAACAGGTAGGCGCCGAGCGACTTGAGCGTGCCGTTCGTGCCCAGCGCGACGGACGAGACCCGAACCCAGTTGCCGAAAGCCGCCTCGCCGATCGTCTCGACGTTCGGCAGATCCAAGGCGCCCGACGGACCCGGACCGTAGTCCAGACGCAGCGCGCCCGCCGTGACGTTGGTTACGCTCGCGAGATCCCACTCCGCCAGGTCGGTCGCGGAGAGGTCCAACTTGTTCCACGTCTCGGCCCAATTCGTCTGATTCTCGATAAGCGTCTTCGTGCCCTCCTTCGCCGGCAACCTGACGACCATCCGCGACACGGACGCGCTGTTGAGCGACCACCACAAAGGCGCGAAAGACGCCTCGGCATTCAGGTTGGTGCAGTCCAGGACAAAGTTCGCGCATGCGGCGTTGTTGTTAAACAGCTGCTCCCAGCTGCGGATCGCCCGAAGATTGCGCGGCGCGTAGTACGAGGCGAACGCGGTGTTCTTGAAAGCCTGCATCTCGATCGCGTGGAGGGCCGGGATGACCGGAGAATTGTTCCAGGAGAGAGATTTCGGCCATTTAAGCCCGTCCATGCCCCCGACGACACCTTTCGTGAGGTTCAGTTCGCCTTCCAGCGTCAAGCTGTGCGCGACCGCGGCGTTTCCGCTTGTGACGTAAGTCTCCGCTTTGGCGATGGCCAGCGCATCGTCCCAGTTGCGTTGGACGGGCCAAAACCAGTAGCCGTCCGTGATAAAGCCGCCGGTGATGTCGTTCCCGTTCGATTCGCCGTCTTTCGGGACAAACGTCCAGTCGGACGGGAAGTTCACGTAGAGCGAGACGCTGTCTTGCACGGTAAACGTCAGTTTCTTGTTGCCGTCCGAGAGTGCGCCGGGGAGGTTGCCCTCCCAGACGGGTTCGGGGGCCTTCTCGCCGTTCGGGCCGTCCTGCGTCGAAATCTGCACGGTGACCGCCGCCCCCAGCGGAACCTCGACAAGCGCCCCATACGGAACCTGCCGCGTCGCGCCATTGACCGTCACCGTCAACATGTCGTCGACCGTCCAGGTGGCGCCGTAACGGCGGTGCGCGTAGGTGGTCACCTTGATCCACCGGACGGGGAGATCGGCATCCGTCACATCGCCGATATACTGCGCGTTCGCCGTGCCCAGCACGCCCGCCGGGAGGACGCCCCACGGCGCGGTCCAGCCCGGATGCGCCTGCGCGAAGGCCGATTTCTCCTGATCCGTCAAATCCCGCGCCCGGGCGCGGATGGCCGTCCAGCTCGCGTTCGTCGGCACATAGAGGACGATGCTCTTCTCGGGCTGATGAGATTGCGTCATGTTTCCGTTCTCGACGAACTGGCGGCTGCCGAGGGCCGGACCGCCCGCCAAAAAGGTCGGCGCCGCGCCCGTGAACCACACGCGTTCGACGAGCCGGTTGATGGCGTACGGCTCGAACACGCAACCCGCGTCGCACCCGAAATACAGTTTCTTGAGAGGCTGGTATCCGGCGGAGTCCATCGCATACTTGCCGACGAACTGCAGGGTGTTGAACGCCGTCCCGAGCGCGAATTCGTTCGTCATGTCTCCGCCGTAGATGCCGCCGAACGGGAAGCGCTGCAGACCGGGCAGTTTGAGCGTGGCCGGCGTCGTCGTCCAGGCGATGCTGCCCTTCCCCAGTTCCTGGACGTTCCCGAGATCCCACGCCGCGTCCGCCAGCAGGTTCATGTCGCCGAAACCCCATCCACCTATGGTCGTGGCGTTAGGCGCATTGAACGTCGAAAGCGTGAGCTTGGCCGTACTGTCTTCGACTCTCAGCATCTGGCCCGACAATTCCTTCAGATACGGGCAGTCGGCGACAATCGTCCAGGGTTTCGTATGTTTGTACTTGAAGACCTCCCCGCCCCATTTCCGCAGTTCGCGCGGCGCGACGAAGGCCGTCAAGGGCGAAGCGTCGTCGGCGAGGCACTTCTCCTTCATCTCTTCGATCGTCCAGCGCTTCCTCTTAGTGTCCGAGATGGCGGTCGAGAGGTCGAGGACGCCCGTCCCCTTCACGGCCCCGTCCGTGTCCTTGACCAGCGCGGCGCCGTTCTCCGTGCTGTCCTTTTGCCCTAGGGCGAGCGTGCCGCGGTCGGCGTTCAGCTCGTGGACCTTCAGGACCCAGCCGCCCGACGCGACATTATTGGAAATGACGCCCGCGCCCGACTCTCCGTCCGGCACGTAGATCCACGCCGGATTCGCCCCGGCGCACAGTCCCTCCAGGCTCGCGCACAGCGCGGCGAGCGCCCAACAACGTTTCATGCGTTTCATGGCCATCTCCAGTTGTCGAAATCGGGTAAATGGCCCAAGGCGCACCGCGCGCCTTGGGCTGGCGTGAAAAACTCAGACGACGACGTCCCAGCCGTTCCGGTAGACCGGACGCGCGATGGAAAGTCCGCGGCAGTTGCCGCCGGCGAAATCCATCTTCTCCGGATCCCAGTCGAAGGACGCG
>DJRS01000071.1:196-2905 GCA_002440145.1 Verrucomicrobia bacterium UBA6354 | reverse complement strand
ACTTGTAGCTCATGTTGCACAGGAGGCACAAGGTCGCGCTGCGCCCGCCGACTTCCGCCGGCGAAATCGTGCACTTGCGCGACGCGACGCACTCGCAGAAGTTCCGCACCTGGTTGGCGCTCTTGTAGAGCTGGACCTTGGCGTGGGCCAGGTCGAAGACCTGCTCGATCTTGTCCAGCGCCTTGTCGAGCGCGTCGTCCTTCTTCACCGTCGCGTCCGTGCCGTAGTCCTTGCCGATCGAGGCGGCGACGAGCTTGTCCGGCATGAAGGAGGCGTCGTCGATCGCCTTGCGGATCTCCGCCGTCGGCTTGACGAGGCCCGTGCCGCGCCACACCGCGATCTTGCCGCGGTTGACGGCGACGATGCCGTCCGTTCCGTAGAACACCGTCCCCCAGACGCCGAACGGACCGTGGTAGAGCTCGACGTCGCCGTAGGGCTTCTTGAAAATCATCCGCATGCCGAACTGGCGGCGTCCGCCGTGGAAGAGGTTCGTCGAGTGCGGCTCGTCCGAGCGGATGATCTTCACCGGGCCGGACTTGTCCAGGTCGAGACCCCACTGGGCGATGTCCAGGTGGTGGGCGCCCCAGTCGCCGTTGTACCCCGAGCCCAGGTCGTCGTCAAAGCGCCAGAACATCGGATAGAACTCGTTCACGCCGCGCGGCGCAAGCTGGTCCGAATACGGACGCCACGCCGCCGGCCCGAGCCACATGTTCCAGTCGCAGTCCGGGTTCGGCGCGCCTTCCGTCGCCGCGTTTTCGGGCACGTCGAAGAAGCGCACCGGGTGGGACGGGCCGCCCAGCTTCTGCCCGCCGACGCCGTAGTTCGCGTCCACGTACATGACATCGCCGATGAAGCCGTTGCGCACGACCATGCAGGCGGTGCGGAAGTCGCGCCAGCTGCGCTGCATCGAGCCGGTCTGGAAGACGCGCCCGTACTTCTTCTGCGCGGCGATGACCTTCTTCGCCTCGTCGATCGTGAAGGTGAGGGGCTTTTCGCAGTAGACGTCCTTGCCGTGCTTCATCGCCTCCACGCTCATGTAGGCGTGCCAGTGGTCGGGCGTGGCGATGCACACCGCGTCGATCGTCGGGTCGTTCAGGATTTCGCGGAAGTCGTAGACCGCCTTGCACGTGTTCTTCTTGTATTCCGCGTTCACGCGCTTGGCGCCGGCGTTGGCGCGCACCTTGTCGCAGTCGCACACCGCGACGATTTCCATGTTCGGCGCGTCGTTCCACCACATGAACTGCGGCGTGAGCGTCGTGCGCATCTGGATGCCGTAGCCGATCAGGGCCAGGCGGTAGCGCTCGCCCGGCTTGAGCTGCCGCGCGCCGGTCTTCGTCGTGGCGTGGCCGGCCAGCGTGACGGCCGCGGCGGACCCGAACAGGAAGCTGCGGCGGTTGAGAGAAACAGTAGGTTTCATCGTATTTTTCCTTTCATTTGTCCAAAATCGTCCAGCGAGAAAGACCGCGAACCGGACGCGGCGGATCCACCGCCTCGGTTCTTTGTGCCGGTCTTCCGTCCCTCGCTCTCATCTTGTTGTCGTTATGGCAATTCGCGCCCGATTCTGCAACTGCCCGTCAAGGCAGGCGGGGGCTGCCCTTTCGCACGGACGGCGCACCCGCCCCAAAAGAGCCGCCCCGCCCGCCGGAACCGGGGGAGAGGGCGGCGGACGGAACTGACGCCCTTAGGCGCGGACCGCCTTGCGCCGCAGCGCGAGCATCCCCGCCCCGAGGAGCAGCATCAACCCGCTCGTCGGCTCGGGAACGGCAAACGTCATGGTGCCGACTTGGCCATTGTCACCAAAGATTCCGGTCGTGAAATCCTTGCCATCCTTGAACGACTTGTAAAAATCATCCCAGGAAAGCTTGCCCCACTTGTAACCGCCGGTCGTGGCCACAGTCGTGTTGTCCTTGTCAAACGTGAAGATCACAGAGCCGACATCCTGCCAAACGCCAGAATTATCGCCACCATAGGGCTTGACTTTGGCCCCGGTGGAATCCCATGTGAAGAAATCCTCGCCGGAGTTGAAGACGCCGTTTCCGCATGTAACAGCCGTATAATCTATTACTTCACCGCTCTTGTCGAAGGCTTTGAATGAGATCTTGTCGTACGAAAAGTCGTCATTCGCATTGATCGTCCATTTGAGGGCGGAGGCGGAGGCGACCGTAGACGCAACCACGGCGGCCGCGGCAATCATTGATTTCATGTTCATTGTTTCTTGTTTCCTTTTTGTTGTTTTTGGGGATTTACTTGAATTTTCCGCACGAACACCCCAGGCGTTCCTGCAAGACTTCTTGGTTGAGAAGAGGATAAAAGAGAAAAGCAATCCGCCGCGGTCCCGTCCGAAACCGCGCCGAATATGGGTAGGAACCGCAGTCCCTGCGACCCGGAAACGCCGCGTAGAAGCCCGCTACGGCATCACTGGCAAATAGGGGGGGGGGGGTACTTGGACGCAAGCGGATGCGCCAGAACGCGTCCTGGCGCGTTCTGCGTGCACGCGTACGCGGCGTGCGCAAATGCGCCGCTACGCCGCCCCATCTTGCTCGTTTGCATCCTCTTCATCCTCGTACCATCGTATTGATGTCACTAGTATAACATATTTTTCCCCGTCTGCACATCCCCCGTAAGGGGGAAAAGACGAAAAAAGTTTGATTTTTTCTTTGGGGGGCGGAGAAGGAACTCCGACGGGCGACAAAAGGCTACGCTAACGCT
>DJRS01000071.1:0-146 GCA_002440145.1 Verrucomicrobia bacterium UBA6354 | reverse complement strand
TTCGCCCAGCCGCTTCGCACAAGCCGCCCGCGACCCGGCGGACGGCACGGGTGTGACTATTCTTGGACGTGCAGAAAATGCAGGAAAGGTAGGGACCGCAGTCCCCTGCGGTCCGTGTGACTATTCTTGGACATGCAGAAAATGCA
>DJRS01000100.1 GCA_002440145.1 Verrucomicrobia bacterium UBA6354 | reverse complement strand
TCCACGCTGCCGTGGTACGCCCAAAACGTGAAAGTCCCCATGATCGCCAACATCTGGGGCGGGTCGATAGAGGAGTATGCCGAGGTCGCCCGGCGGCTGACAGCGGCGAAATCGCCGTCCCTCGGCGCGCTCGAGATGAACGTGAGCTGTCCGAACGTCAAGGCGGGCGGACACACCTTCGGACAGGATCCGAAGGTTCTGCACGAGGTCGTCGCGGCGGTCCGCGCGGCGACCGATCTGCCGCTGATCGTGAAACTCGCGCCGAACGTGCCGTCCATCGTGCCCTATGTGCAGGCGTGCGAGGAAGCCGGGGCGGACGCCTTGAGCCTGATCAATACGATTCCCGCCATGGTGATCGACATCGAAACGCGCCGTCCGGTCCTCGCGAACAGGACGGGAGGCCTTTCGGGACGCGGCATCCATCCGGCGGCCGTCAAGCTCGTGTACGATGCGCACAGGTGTTCGAAGTTGCCGATTCTCGCCATGGGCGGCGTGTACGACGCGCGGGACGCCATCGAATTCCTCCTAGCGGGCGCCACGGCAGTCGCGGTAGGGACTGCCATCTTTACGAACCCCGGCGTGGTTTCGGAAGTCTACGAGGGTATCGCCGCCTACTGTGCGCGGCAGGGTTTCGCTTCCGTCGCCGCGTTGACGGGGGCTTTGCAGGAAGGATAAAGAAGGCAATCGCATGAAAATACTCACGCGCTACGTTTTTCGCGAATTCTTGGTGCCGTACACCTACTGTCTCATCGGCTTTCTGTCCATTTACGTCCTCTTCGAACTCTTCGGTTCGTTCGGGCGTTTGATGGAGTCGGATTTGCCGTTTTCGGCGGTCGTGCGCTTTTTCGCCGGCTATCTGGCGCCGTTCTTCCACTACCTAGCACCCGCGGCGCTCATGCTGGCGACGCTGTATACGATGTGGAATTTCTGCCGCCATTCGGAACTGGTGGCGATGCGCGCGAGCGGAATCGGCTTTTTTGCGATCGTGAAGCCCGTCTTGACGATCGCCTTTTTGACGGCTTGCTTTGTCGCCTGGGTGAACGAGTGCTACATGCCCAGGCAATCCCAGTGGGCGAAACGGCTGAAAGCGGCGCGGTTCGATGTCGCACGCGCCGCCCAGGCGGACGAAATCGTGTACGAGAATTCGCGCGACAATCGCACGTGGACGGCCGACGCCCTCGCGGACGACACCGGGGCGCACCTCAGGAACGTGCGTATCGTCATTTCGCGCCCGGACGGCACGCGCCGTTCGCTTGTGACGGCCGGGAAGGCCGATTATCTGGACGGCGAGTGGTGGCTCGAAAACGCCCAGGTCAGCGCGTACGACACGAACGGCGTGGAAACCGCCGCGGCGGATACGGAGCTGGCGAAGCTGAAACTGCGCGTTTTCCCCGAGTTCCGCGAGCGCCCGGGCGACATACTCGTCCAGAACCGCGATTGGCAATATTCGAACGTCCGCCAGAAGTTGCGCTTTCTGAGGCGCAACAGCGACTTTTCCCCGGCTGCGCGGCGCGATGGACTCTACGATGCGGTGGCGCAGATCATGTCCCCGTTCGCCTGCATTCTGATTACGTTCCTCGCCATCCCGGCCGGGATCGCTTCGGGGCGGCAGTCCGTCTTCAAGGGCATTCTGGGCGCGCTCGGCCTTTTCTTCGCTTTCTACGGGGTCGTTATCGCCGGCATGGTCGCCGCGAAGCAAGGATGGATTCCGCCCATTCCCGCGGCGATCGCCCCGTACATCCTGTTCTTCCTCCTGGGGCTCCGCGCCTTCTATCGCCAGCGCTGACCCGCCGGCCCGCCTCCGCCCATGGGCGCCTAGAGCGCGATATGCCGCAAGGTGCGCCCGTCGAAATAGCCGTAGGAGCGCGGCGTTCCGCCTTTCGGGAGAGAAATGGAACCCGGATTGAAGAATACGATCCCGTTCGCGAGCACGCTCTGCTCGGCGATGTGGGTGTGCCCCTGCACGAAGATGCCGCCGCGCGGCATGAAGGGGAGGTGTTGCTTGTTCCAGATATGCCCATGGGTCAGGAAGAAGACCGTCTCTTCCGTCTCCAGCAGCGCATAGTCGGACATCAGCGGGAAGTCGAGAAGCATCTGGTCGACTTCCGCGTCGCAATTGCCGCGCACGGCGAGAATGGATTCGCGGCGGGCGTTGAGCAGACTGACCACGCCGGGCGGATCGTATTCCGCCGGCACGCCGTTGCGCGGACCGTGGTAGAGTATGTCGCCCAAAAGGACGATCTTGTCGAAACCAAGCGCATCGGCTTCCTGGAGCGTTTGCTCAAGAGTATGGCGAATGCCGTGAATGTCGCTGATAAAAACAATTCTCATGCCTTCTATTATACCACGATTGCGCCGCAAAAAAAAGTCTGTGGATTTTCTCCCCCTTTTCGCGTTCTTTGCAGTGTGGGGGCGGAGTGCCGCGGTTGGCACGGTCCTCTCTCGCGGTGAAACAAGGAAAGGAACAAAAGAATGAATGCGAAAACGAAAAGAAAGAACGGCGCCGTGAAGCTGATTTTGGCGGGCGCATGCATGGCGGGACTGGGGTATGCGGCGTATGCCGGGCGCACGCCAGATGCGCGCGGCACGGAAGGCGCAAAACTCCACAAATACTCGACAACAATCGAAAAAGAACGTCCGAAACTCGACGACGAGACCAAAGCGTTGATCTCCGCTTGCCGGCAAAATCCGTGCGAAGCCACACGCGCGGCGCTGGAAAAGAAGGTACGCGCCAATTACGAGAAAATCGTCGCCCGCAAGAAAGCCAAACTCGAGGAGTTGAAGCGTACGGCGAAAGACGCGTCTAAAGTTGAAGAAATGCGCAAAATCGTTGCGGAAATGGAAAAGGATCGCGAGCGTCGCGTGGCCCAGACCCTGCGCCGCTTCACGGATCCGCGCCTGAAACCGGGCTCCCGCGCGGCGGTGGACGGCTGGCATGCGGTACTGGGCGTTCCCCGGCTCGAAATCGCCCATACGGAAGTCACGAACGCGGAATACGCGAAGTTCAAGCCTTCCTGGCCGCTTCGCGACAATCTGCCCGTCGTGAATGTCGGCTATAAAGACGCGGTTGCCTATTGCGATTGGCTTTCAAAAACGAATGCGGACGGGGCAACCTACCGCTTGCCGACAGAAGAAGAGTGGGAAATGGCGGCGGGGCACATGCCGAAGGACGCGGATTTCAACTC
>DJRS01000062.1:17048-17227 GCA_002440145.1 Verrucomicrobia bacterium UBA6354 | reverse complement strand
ATCTCCACGGACGACGACCCCCTTCGTCCACGGAGAAGGCGGGAGGGGCTCCGCGAGGGGTGCCGTCGACCCCCGCGGAGTCTCTGGAAGTTGCTCTATGTATTAAGGAGTAGGAGAAGTGGGTTCTGAGCAACCGGAAGGATAAGGGAGGGAGGGGGGGGGCAACGTCTCTCCGTCCG
>DJRS01000062.1:0-16935 GCA_002440145.1 Verrucomicrobia bacterium UBA6354 | reverse complement strand
GGATCGCCTGCAGACGGGAAATTGTCCGTTAGTTTGAGTTTTCTGTCGAAATCAAGCGTTAAACATGTAGATATCTCCTGGAAATCGGAACGCCCGGGTCAAGCATCTCCGTTTCGCCCGTTTTGTGCGTTCGAGAGGAGGTCAAAACGTCCCGAAACGGATTGCCGATTTCCATTGCGGGCTCTAGACTTCCGCTTTTTTCAATTGTTCCTTTTCATTTTTGACCCTCGCTCTCCGCCCATCGGAGCGGTCTGTCTCCGGGTGTCCCACGACAGGGTGAACTTTTTCCTGAGTCACCTGTCAAGGTAAATGCCACTAGTCCGCCCCCCATGGGGGCGGGGAGGGGGAGAGAGGTCCTCCCGCCTTTGAGGAGAACGTCCATTGCCCGAGTAGATGCCACTAGTGCCCTAACCCATGTTTGTCAGAGTAAATGCCAATACACTATGGGCATTTACTTTGACAATTCACAGCCGGAAAAATAGTTGAAATTTCCCCTTGCGCAAGCAAACCGAAATATGATATAATATACCTCAATTCGCCGGGCTATTAGCTCAGTTGGTTAGAGCGCTTCCTTGACATGGAAGAGGTCAGTGGTTCGAATCCACTATAGCCCACCAGATCGCCGGCGACGCCCCTAAGGTTGGTGTGGGTTTGCCGCGGCGAGGTTTTCGACACTCCTTTGCATTCTGTTGCGTGCAGACAGACAGCCGGGTCGTTTCGCCGCCTGAATATCTGTTCATGGGGCGCTTCGGGTTGCGCTTGGCGAAGATTTTCCGCGAGAAGAAGGAAAAAGCGAGAAATATGCGGTTTTTCGTTCCTTGGGGTATGTTCTCTGTTTCTTTTCCGCGTATTTTATGGTATAATACGTGCATGAATTTACTTAAAGCATTGTTTGGGACGAAAAACGAGCGCGAGCTCAAGAGATTGTGGCCCGTGGTGCGTCAGATCAACCGCATCGAGGAAGAATATCAGAAGAAGAACTTCTCTGATGAAGACTTCCCCAAGATGACGGCGGCGTTCCGCGAACGGGTTGCGAAGGGCGAGTCGCTGGACGATCTCCTGCCGGAGGCGTTCGCGCTCGTGAAGAACGCGTGTCGGCACCTGGTCGGCACGACGGAGGAAGTCTGCGGGCATACGCTGACGTGGAACATGGTGCCGTTCGACGTGCAGCTTCTGGGCGGCATCGTCCTGCACCAGGGCAAGATCGCCGAGATGCAGACGGGCGAAGGCAAGACGCTGGTGGCGACCCTGCCGCTCTACCTGAACGCGCTGACGGGCAAAAACGTCCAGCTCGTGACGGTAAACGACTATCTGGCGAAGCGCGACGCGACGTGGATGGGCCACCTGTACCGGTACCTCGGCCTGACGGTCGGGTGCATCCAGAATTCGATGGACTCCGCCGAACGGCGCGCGCAATACGCCTGCGACATAACCTACGGCACGAACAGCGAATTCGGCTTCGACTACCTGCGCGACAACGGCATGGCGCAGGATCCCTCCCAAGTCGTGCAGAACGGACACTATTTCGCGATCGTGGACGAAGTGGATTCCATTTTGATCGACGAGGCGCGCACGCCGCTGATCATTTCGGGTCCGGCGACGATGTCCACGAGCCACGTGTACCAGCAGTTGCGTCCGCTGGTGGACTCGATCGTGCGGGTGCAGACGGCGCAGTGCAACGAACTGGTGCAGGAGGCGAAAAAAGCGTGGGAGGCGAAGGATCTGGACAAGGTGCGCGACCGCCTCTACATGGTCTACCACTCCATGCCGAAGCACAAGCAGCTCCTGCACCTCCTGGAGAATCCGGAGATCCGCAAGATCCACGAGGACGGCGAGATGCAGATGCTCTCCGAAATGCGGCGCGAGTACGCGCACGAACTGAAGGGGCGGCTCTACTTCACGATCGACGAGCGCACGCGCGAGGTGTCGCTGACGGACAAGGGGTGCGAGAAGATCTGCCCGCAGGACCCGACGCTGTTCGTCCTGCCCGACCTGGCCGCGCAGATGAGCGCGGTGGACGGCGACAAGACGCTGACGGAGGCGGAACGGGTCGAAAAGCGCCGCGCGATACAGACGGCGTTCATGGAAAAGAGCGACCGGGTGCACGTCGTGAACCAGCTTTTGCGGGCGTACTGCCTCTACGAGAAGGACGTGGACTACGTCGTCCAGGACAACCACGTCTACATCGTCGACGAATTCACGGGGCGCGTGCTGCCGGGGCGCCGGTGGAGCGACGGCCTTCACCAGGCTGTCGAGGCCAAGGAAGGCGTGGAAATCGAGAAGGAATCGCAGACGCTGGCGACCATCACGATCCAGAACTACTTCCGCCTCTACAAAAAGCTCTCGGGCATGACGGGCACGGCCGAGACGGAGGCGCGCGAATTCAAGGACATCTACAAGCTGGACGTGGTGTCGATTCCGACCAACAAGCCCGTCAACCGCGTCGACGGCAACGACCAGATCTACCGCACGCAGCGCGAGAAGTTCAAAGCGATCATCGCCGACATCGCCAACCGCCATGCGAAGGGGCAGCCCGTTCTGCTCGGCACGGTGACGGTCGACACGAGCGAGGTTCTCTCGCGCATGCTGAAGATGGCGCACATCCCGCACGAGGTGCTCAACGCGAAGAACCATGCGCGCGAAGCGGAGATTGTGGCGCTCGCGGGCCGGAAGGGCGCCGTGACGATCGCGACGAACATGGCCGGCCGCGGCACGGACATCAAGCTGGGCGAGGGCGTGCGCGAACTGGGCGGCCTGCACGTCATCGGGTCCGAACGGCACGAATCGCGGCGCATCGACCGCCAGCTGCGCGGACGCTGCTCGCGCCAGGGAGACCCCGGCTCGTCGCAGTTCTTCATTTCGCTCGAAGACCAGCTCATGCGACTCTTCGGCTCTCAGCGCATCTCGGGCATCATGCAACGGCTCGGACTGCAGGAAGGCGAGGTCATGGAGCACAAGTGGCTCAACCGGTCCGTCGAAACCGCCCAGCGGCGCGTCGAACAGCAGCATTACGCGGTGCGCAAGCGCACGCTCGAGTACGACGACGTCATGAACAAGCAACGCGCGATCGTCTACGAATTGCGCGGAACGATCCTGACGGGCGACGCGGCGACGGTGCACGGCACGATCCTGGACGTCATGAACGATCTCGTGCGGACGCAGTGCGAACGGTATCTGGCGAGCGAGAAGGACGGTCTGCCGCTGGATTTCCTGAATTGGCTTGGCGTGACGTTCCCCGTGACGGTGACGGAAGAGGAGCTGAAGCCGCTTCTGGGCAATCCTACCGCCGCGGGCGACCTCGTCTTCGGGCGCGTAAAAGAGGCATACGAGACGAAGTGCGAAGGCGAGGACCCCGAGATCCTGCCGCTCATGGAGCGCGGCGTTTTCCTGGGCGTCATCGACCGCGAGTGGCAGGATTACCTGCGGGCGATGGACGACTTGCGCCAGGGCGTCAACCTGCGGGCCTATGGACAGCGCGATCCGCTCATCGAGTACAAGAAAGAGGCGTTCGCCATGTTCGAACGGCTGATGGCGTCCATCAAGACGAAAGTCGTCTCGAGCGAATTCCGCTCGACGACGATGACGAATCTGCGGCGGATGCTGGCGGAGATGGAGGCGGCGAAAGCGCGCGCCCAGACGAACGAAGATGCCGTCTCGCTGGACGGGCCGCGGGAAGAACAGCCTGTCCGGCCGGCGCCCGCCGAAATCCCGTGCGCGCCCGGGGCGAGACATGCCGACAACAAGAAGGCCGTCGCCGACGTTTTCGCGTCCATGATGTCGACGCCCGTGCGCGCAATGGCGCCGCGGCCTGCGCAACCTGCGCAAGGGATGGCCGGACGGAACGACCCCTGCCCCTGCGGCTCGGGCAAAAAGTATAAAAAGTGCTGTGGAAGGAATCAAATATGACAACTGCAATCATCGTCGCGGCGGGGCGCTCGACCCGCATGGGAGCCGGAATCGACAAGGCGTTCCTCTCTCTCGTGAACAAGCCTGTCATCGCCTGGTCGCTCTTGGCGTTCGAACGTTGCGCAGACATCGACCGCATCGTTCTCGTGGTGCGCAAGGACCAGATCATGGCTTCCAAAGCCGTGGTCAAGATGTTCGGCATCTCCAAGCTGGACAAGATCGTGGCGGGCGGTGCGCGCAGGCAGGACTCCGTCAAGGCGGGACTCGAGGCCTGCGAACTCGATACGCGCTACGTGCTCGTGCATGACGGCGCGCGGCCGTGCATCGCGTCCGAAACGATTTCGGAGGTTGTGGCGGCGGTCAAACGCCAGCCGGCCGTCACGCTTGCCCGCCGCGTGACGGACACCCTCAAGCGCGTGCCCAAAGGCGTTATCGTCGCCGGCACGGAAGACCGCTCGAAGCTTTGGTCTGCGCAGACCCCGCAGGGCTTTCAGATGGGCGTTCTGCGCAAGGCCTACGCCGCGTTGAAGGAGGAGGTCTCGGATGACTGCCAGGCCGTGGAGCTGGCGGGCGAGGTCGTGCGCGTCATCGAGAACAACAAACCGAACTTCAAGATAACCACCGCCGAGGATTTGCAGTTGGCGGCGGCGATCCTCAAGTAGGCCATGGAAAGACGCATTGCCATCCTGGGCGACATTCACGCGAATCTCGATGCGCTCGAGGCCGTGCTGGACGACTGCCGAAAAGAAGGCGTAACGGACTTTCTGTGCACGGGCGATGTTGTCGGGTACAATGCCTGCCCGAACGAATGCGTCCGGGCAATCCGCGATTTGGGCTGTCCGGTCGTGAAGGGCAATCACGACCACTATATTTCTTCGGCGCAGAACCTGAACGACTTCCAGCCCAACGCGGCGGCCGTCATCCGCTGGTCGCGCGGGCAGCTTTCGGAGGGCGATCTGGCCTGGCTGCAGGGTTTGCCGTTCTCCGTCGCGTTCATGGGTCTGACGCTCGTGCATGCGACGATGGACCGCCCCGAGAACTTCGGCTACGTCTTCGACAACTACGAGGCGGCGGCGAACTTTGTCCAGCAGAAAACCCCCGTTTGCTTCCATGGGCACACGCACTGCCCCATGGTCTACGAGAAGAAAATGGATGGCGTCTTTCGGATAGATCCGCAGGATCTGCAGCTCTGCCCGGGGCGCAAATACTTCATCAACGTCGGGTCGGTGGGCCAGCCGCGCGACGGCGATCCCCGCGCCGCCTATGTGATCTACGACCCGAAGACGCGCAGCATCCGTTTTCGCCGGCTCGATTACGATATCGCCGCGGCGCAGGAGCGGATCCGCGCGGCGGGGCTGCCCGAACGCCTGGCGCAACGCCTGGCGCTTGGCGAATGACACTTGGACCAATTCAAACTGAAAGGGAAACCCATGAAGAAATTGACACTGTTCGCGGCTTGCCTGGCGCTGGGCCACGCCGCACAAGCAGAAATCCTGACCGTGCCCGTGCTGGAAGGCGAAGGCTGGTTTGGCGGCGCCACGACATTCGGCGCGAAAGCGCCTTACGGCTTGCGTACGCCGGCGCTCAAATTCGACATCCGTTCGAACAACTACTCCAATCAGGCGGTTCCGTTCCTGCTTTCCACGAAAGGGCGCTACATTTGGAGCGATGCGGCGTTTGCCTGCGAGGTGGCGAATGGCGAGATCCGCTTGACGGGCGAGGCGCCCATCAAGCTGGTGCAGGCGGGCACGACGCTGCGCGAAGCGTTCCGTGACGCCGCGACGCGGCATTTTCCGGCTTCGGGCAAGCTGCCCGACCGCGCACTTTTCGCCAAACCCCAGTGGAACACGTGGGTCGAGCTGACCTACAACCAGAACGAGAAGGACATTCTCGCGTACGCGCGCGCAATCGGCGAGAACGGATTCCCTACGGGCGGCGTATTGATGATCGACGACACGTGGCAGTTCGGCTATGGCATCTGGCAATTCGATCCGCGGCGGTTCGGCAATCCGAAAGAGATGGTCGACAAGCTGCACGCGGCGGATTGGAAGGTCATGCTGTGGGTCTGCCCCTTTGTCTCGATGGACTCGCCCGGCTACCGCGAAATGGCGTTTGGCATGCTGGACGCCGGCGTGCGTACAAAGCGCGGCGGTCTGATCTGCGAGAAGCCCGGCGACCCGAAGCCCGTCCGCTGGTGGAACGGCAAGAGCGCCATCCTTGACTTTACGAGTCCGCTCGGCGCGGCGTGGTTTGCGCGCGAGCTGAAACGCCTGCAGACCGACTACGGCGTGGACGGCTTCAAGCTGGACGCCGGCGACATGGACGAATATCCGGCGCCCTACACGACGCACGAGAAGGCGTCGCCTTCCGAACTCTGCGAGGCGTACGCGAAAATAGGTCTTCAATTCCCCCTCAATGAATATCGCGCGTGTTTCAAGATGGGCGGCCAGCCGCTCGTGCAGCGCCTGTGCGACAAGGACCACAGCTGGGCGGCCGTGCAGGCACTCGTCCCGGACATGATCCAGGCCGGGCTTCTCGGCTATCCGTTCGTCTGTCCGGACATGATCGGTTCGGGACAGTGGAACGCTTTCACGCCGGCGGCGCCTTTCCCGTACGATCCGGAAATCTTCGTGCGCAGTGCCCAGGTGCACGCCCTCGCGCCCATGATGCAGTTCTCCGCCGCGCCTTGGCGCCTGTTGAAGGGAGAGGACTTGAAGGCCGTGCGGGACGCGGCGTGGCTGCGCATGAAGTTCACGCCCTACATCCTTCGCGTGGCCGAAGAATCGGCGAAGACGGGAGAACCGATGCTGCGCGCCATGGAATATGCATTCCCCGGGAATGGGTGGGAAACCGTTACGGACCAGTTCATGATGGGGGACGATCTGGTGGTTGCCCCGCAGACGGTCAAGGGCGCGACGTCGCGCATGGTGGCCGTTCCGCCGGGCGAGTGGGTAAGCGATGACGGGCAAACCGTCGCCGGACCCGCAAGAATCGAGATGGCGACGCCCATCAGCCGTCTGCCCTACCTTGTCCGCAAAGGCGCGAAACTGTTCTGACTGCCTTGAAAGGAATCCTCAAATGAAAAGATTCGGACTCTTTTGCGTCGCGGCGTCCTGCCTGTCCGCGACATCCTTTGGCGCCATTCGCGCCGTCACGCCCGCGAAGTGGAACGATGACCCGAACTGCTGGCAGATGAAGCGCCACGCGGAAAAAATGTCCGCCGTCGCGAAAGGCGGCGCGAAAGTCGTCTTCATCGGCGATTCGATTACGCACTTGTGGGAACACGCCGGAAAGCGTGTCGCGGCGGCGCATCTCTCGGAAGGCGATTCCCGGATGCTCAACCTCGGCACGGCTGCCGACCGTACGGAACATGTCCTGTGGCGTCTCGAGAACGGCGAATTGGACGGCTACGAAGCCAAGGCGGTCTTTCTCATGATCGGCACGAACAATACCGGGCACTTCCCGTTCGCGGAGGAGCCGCCGGCCGACACCATCCTCGGCATCCGCGCCGTTCTGGACAAAATTCGCGCCAAGCAACCCAAGGCGCTTGTCGGCCTTCTGCCGATATTCCCGCGCGGGCGCGACGTTTCGGACGCCTGCCGCATCCGCAACGAGATCGTGAACAAGGAAATCCGCAAGTTTTGCGATGGGAAGACCATCTTCTGGATCGATTTCAACGACCGATTCCTGACGGCGGACGGGTTGCTCTCGTCCGAGTACTTCCCCGACAGGCTGCATCCGTCGGAAATCGGCTACGAGATTTGGTTTGCGGCTCTCAAGCCCTATATCGACTATGCGCTTTCCGACGGACGCCTGCCGTCGCCGGTGAACCTTTTTCCTTCGCGCGTGACCCGCGAAAACGTACGCATGGACGAGCTTTCGACGGTCTATCCCGTCTCGCGCATCCGCAATGAAGGCTATGGCGCCCAAGACTGGTGGCTCGATCGGCTTCTGAACAATCGCAACCAGATCGTCGATTCAAAGGGAGCAATAGACCTCGTATTCTTCGGCGACTCCATCACGCACAACTGGGACGGAGAGGGACGCGAACAGCTCGCTGAATTGCGCAAGACCTACTCCATCCTCAACATCGGCTATTCGGGCGACCGCACGGAACATCTCGTCTGGCGCGGAGAAAACGGTGAATTGGACGGTTACAAAGCGAAATGCGTGATGCTGATGATCGGCACGAACAACCAGGGGAACCGTCCGGAGGATACGGCCGCAGGCGTGAAGCGCGTGCTGGAAACGATCGCCCGCAAACAGCCGCAGGCCAAAGTCCTGCTGTTGCCTGTCTTCCCGCGTGCGCAGCCGGGCGAAGAGGCTCGCAAAAAGAACGAGAAAGTCAATGAGATCATCCGCGGCTATGCGGATGGCGACAAGATTGTTTGGGTGGACTTCACGGCGAAGTTTCTGGACAAGGACGGCGACGTGAAGTGGATTATGTCCGACCGTCTGCATCCGAACGCTGCGGGCTATGCCATCTGGACCGAGGCGGTGCGCCCCTACTTCAAGGCTGCTTGCGGAAAGTAGACGCGGCGTTCAACAACCCGGAAATTTTGAATATGTGCTCGACCAGCTTAGGGTCGAGCACTTTTTCCAGATAGGGAACGACTTTATGGCGCACTTTGTTGCGTTCTATCGAGATGTCTCCGTTTGACGCGTCTTCGCGCCATTCCTCGCCATATTTGCGCAAATAGTCTTTGAGTTCCCGGTCGCGGCAGCCGAGAAGCGGACGCACGAAACGGACAGACCCTACCGATGAGGTTTCTTTTATGCCGGCAAGTCCTTCCGGCCCCGAGGCTCGGCGAATGCGCATGAGGAAGGTTTCCGCCACGTCGTCCATATGATGCCCTGTCGCAATGGCTTCCAGACCGAACTTTTGCGTGCAGTCCGCGAAAAACGCCAGCCGCACGCGCCGCGCGGCCATCTCAAGCGATTCGCCGCGGTTGCGGCAGACGTGGGCATGGATGCCCTTGAACGGGATCCCCAGTCGCTTCGCCAAATTGCGCACAAAGCGGTATTCTTCCTTGGATTCCTCCCGCAGGCCGTGGTCCACATGCAAGACGACGAAGCGCTGGGCGGCATTCTTCTTCTTGCCGCCCTTGGTGAGCAGAAAAGCGAGCGCAACCGAGTCGGCCCCGCCCGAAACGGCGAGACCTATGCGTCCAGACGGCAAAATTGAACGGTTTACTCTCATTTTGGAGAATTATTGGCGGAGAGAGAGGGATTCGAACCCTCGGTGGACTTGCGCCCACACAACCTTTCCAAGGTTGCACCATCGACCACTCGGACATCTCTCCATTGTCATGCGCCCAGCTTGCGCTTGGTGCCAGAGGAGGGACTCGAACCCTCACGTACTTGCGTACGGCAGATTTTGAGTCTGCTGCGGCTGCCATTACGCCACTCTGGCCCGCGATTGGAGCGGGCGAAGGGAATCGAACCCTCGTCATCGGCTTGGAAGGCCGACGCTCTGCCATTGAGCTACGCCCGCCAGCCAAACGACTGAGGCATAGTATATCATATTTTGTTTGCCAGTACAAGGGGGGTAATCGAAAAGTGCGGAAAATTCACACTTTTCCGCTGGTCCTGGACAAACCGGAGAAGGACACCCGCCCGAAAGAGGTCTTTTCGAACAATCCGAGGATGAGAAGCGGATAGCCGTATTCCGGTTTTGCTCTCTACAAATTTTCCGGTTTTGCTTTCTACACGACAACAGCGCAATTTTTGTGGTGGCGTGGAAAATCAGAATTTGGTATAATATTGCGACTTCTGGAAAGGTAAAGAGATGAGATTCATATCAACACGCAAAGGGCTTGAGGCGACGTGCGCCGAGACGGTTTTCCGCGGGCTTGCGCCGGATGGCGGCTTGTATGTGCCGGTTTGCGCAGGCGAGAAGGGGCCGCTGGACTTTGCCGCGCTGGGCGATTTGCGCGCATGCGAGGAGTACGTGTTGGGGAAGTTGTTCGGCGATTTGCCGGCCGAAGTGCGCACGGCGGCCGTGGACCGTCTTCTTTCGCGCTTCCCCGCGGCGGATCCGATTCCGCTCGTTTCAGCGGACGGGTTGCAGATCCTGGAACTTTTCCACGGCAAGACGGGGGCGTTCAAGGATGTGGCGCTTTCGATGTTGCCGGTTTTCATGAAGCATGCCGCGGGCGGGCGGCGCGTGCTGGTGTTGACGGCGACGAGCGGCGATACCGGGTCTGCGGCGATGCAGGGCTTTGCGGGCGTCGAGGGGACGGAGGTCGCGGTATTCTTCCCCAACGTGGGCACCTCGCGCGTCCAGCGCCTCCAAATGACGACGCCGGCCGAGGCGAACGTGCACGCAATCGCCATCAAGGGGAATTTCGACGACGCGCAGGCGGCGGTGAAGCGGATTTTCGCGGACGCGTCGATCAATGCGGAGGCGGCGGCGCACGGGGTGGCGCTTTCGTCCGCCAACTCGATCAACACGGGGCGGCTCGTGCCGCAGATCGCGTACTACATCCTCGCGGCGGCGCGTCTCGGCGGGCAGCCGTTCGACGTGGTGGTCCCGAGCGGGAATTTCGGCAACATCCTCGCGGCGTACTACGCGAAGAAGCTGGGGGCGCCGATACGCAAGTTCGTCGTGGCCTCGAACGTGAACGACGTGCTGGCGCGGTTCGTGAAGACGGGCGTGTACGATCCGGGCGACCGGTTCACGGTGACGAATTCGCCGTCCATGGACATCCGCAAGAGTTCCAACGTCGAGCGCCTGCTGTGGCTTCTGAACGACGGGGACTGCGCCGAGACGGCGCGGCTCATGTCCGACCTGGCGACGAAGGGACGCTACGAGCTGAACGACGCGGCCAAGGCGAAGCTGTTCGCCGATTTCGAGGGCGGCGTCGCCACGCCGGACGAGACGGAAGCGGAAATGCGCCGGATGCGCGCGTCGTGCGGGTATGTCCTGGATCCGCACACGGCGGTCGCGACGCACGTGGCGCGCAAGCTGGGCTTCCCGCGCGGCGGGGTCCCGGCGGTGGTCGCCGCGACGGCGACGCCGTACAAATTCCCGGAGACGTGCTTGCGGGCGTTCGGGGAGGACGTGCTCACGAATCCGCCCCCTGACTTCAAGGCGCTGGAGGCGCTGCCGGTCGTCCAGACGAAAGTGGTCGAGGTCGCGGGCATCGACGACGCGGTGAAGGCTCTTTTCGCGTGAAGCGCGACGATCGAAGAAAGGATGGATGGAATATGAAGACAGCCAAAGTGAACGGACAGGAAATCTCGGCGCAGGCCGTGGAATTCGAATTCGACCGCCTCGTGCGCTTTTACATGAGCCACGGCATGACGCCTGACGAAATCAAGGCCAATCTGGGCGAACTGCAGAAACGGGCGCTCGACCAGGCGATCGGCGCGAAACTCCTTCTGGATCGCGCCTCCCAGCTCGACATGCCGGTGACCGCGGCGGAAATCGACGCGGAAATCGCCAAGGTCGTCGAACAGGTCGGCGGCGAGGAGAACTACAAGAAGGCGCTTGCGGCACAGCATATCACCGAAGACGACTTCCGCAAGGAACTCGAGAAGGGCGCGCGCGTCAACAAGCTCGTCAACCAGGCCTGCGCGCACGTCGCCGAGCCGACGGAGGCGGAAATCGCCGCGTTCTACGAAGCGCACAAGGCGGAGTACGTGACGCAACCCAAGGTCCTGTGCCAGCACATCCTCGTCAAAAGCGACGAGAAGGACCTGCCGGAGGCGAAAGCCGCGGCGTTCGAGAAGATCCGCGAGATTCGCGAACGCGTCATGAACGGCGGCGATTTCGCCGAAGAGGCGAAGCGGCATTCGGACTGCCCTTCGGGACGCGAGGGCGGTTCGCTCGGCTGGTTCGGCCCGGGCATGATGGTTCCGGAGTTCGACAAGGCCGCTTTCGCGCTCAAGAAGGGCGAGGTTTCGGATATCGTCCAGACGCCGTTCGGCTACCATATCATCTACAAGGCGGACGAACAGCCCGGCGCGGCGCGCACGCTCGTCGAGGCGCACGATGAAATCCGGGATTTGCTCCGTCATCAGGCGCGCGGCAAGGCGACGGAGGCTTTTGTGGACGAGTTGCGCGCAGCCGCGAAGATCGAGTATGTCGACCTGCCCGGGCACGACGGATGCGGATGCGGGTGCGGGCATCCCCACCACGGGTAAGCGCCATGGACATCACCAGCCCCAGCAACCCGAAGCTCAAGCACGTGGTGAAATTGCGCACGTGCTCCACGCGCGACGAGTCGGGCGAGATGATCGTCGAAGGGTTTCGCGAATGCCGTCGCGCCCTTGACCGGGGCTACCGTCCGTACGCCATTTTCCATTGTCCGGACTTCTATCTGAAGAACGAGAACGAAGCGCAACTCATCGCGGACGCCGAGAAGGCGGGCGCGCAGGTCTATGCCTGCACCAAGACATGCTTCGCGAAAATCGCCTACAAGGAGCGTCCGGACGGGCTTTTGATGGTGGGGCCGCACGTCTCGATCAAGCTTGAGGATCTCAAATTGCCTCCCCGGGCACTGGTTCTGGTGACGGAGGCGATCGAGAAGCCTGGCAATCTCGGCACGATTCTGCGTTCGGCGGACGCGGCGGGCGCGGCGGCGGTTGTCGTCTGCGACCGTACGACGGATATCCACAATCCCAACGTCGTGCGGGCTTCGACCGGGACGATGTTCTCGGTCCCGATCGTGGAAGCGACGAGCACGGAGGCGCTCGCCTATCTGAAAGCGCACGGCTTCTCCATCCTGGCGGCGACACCGCATGCGGAAAGACTCCATTTCGAGGTCGATCTGACGGGGAACGTCGCGATTGCGCTGGGTGCCGAGCAGTACGGTCTTACGGCGAAATGGATGGACGGGGCCGATTTGCGGGTGCGGATTCCCATGCTGGGCATGGCCGATTCGCTGAACGTGTCGGCGGCGGCGACCATTCTCGCCTACGAGGCGGTTCGGCAGCGGATCTCCGCGGGAATCGACAAAGTCCCGGCCTGCATACCCTGGCACGGAGAAGGGAGTCACGACAAGTGAGCGGACCGAATGTATTCGCGCGCGCCAAACGCGACGCGCTCTCGCCCCTGCGGTTCTATCTGGCGCTTTTCGGCCTCGTGCTGGTCTCGATCGCGGCGTTCCGGCCGCAGTGGGGCCGTGCGCGCGTCGAGACGTCCTCCCGCGCGCGGAACGTCGTCATCGCGATCGACGTGTCGCGCTCCATGCTCGCCGAGGATGTGCGTCCGAACCGGCTGGAACGTGCGAAGGCGGACGTGGCGGACATGATCGATTCCCTTGGCGGCGACCGCGCGGCCCTCGTGGCGTTTCGCCGCACGGGCGTCGCGGTCTGCCCGCTTACGACCGACCGGGCGTATTTGAGGAGCGCGCTCGAAGCGCTGACGCCCGACAGCGCGCCGCGCGGCGAGACCGACCTCGGGAGCGCCATCCGCGAATCCCTCAATTTGATTTCCGCGGACTCCTCTGCACCCGGGCTTGCGGACGACCACAGCGCGATCATCGTCATCTCGGACGGTGGCGATTTGCGCGGCGGGGCGCTGGATGCGGCGCGGCAGGCCAGGAAACGGTCGATTCCCGTCTTCACGATCGGCATAGGCGACCCGCGCACGGGGGCCCCCATCCCGTCCGAGGACGGGCGCGGCGCGCAACGCTTCAAGGGCGAGGAAGTGCGCGTCAAGCTGGACGAAGCGCCGCTCCGGGCGATTGCGGAGGCGAGCGGAGGACGGTATGTCCCGCTTGCGACGGCGGGAACGGCAGAGACGACGCTCGGGGCCATTTACCGGCGGTTCCTGCGGCAAGTCGCCGCAAAAGAACAGAACGAGGCAGAAGACCGCAAAGTGGAGCGCTACCAGCTGTTTTTGGTTCCGGGGCTTGCGCTCCTTTTGGCGTCCGCGTCGCTTTCGCGCGGCCGGTTGCCCAAGGCGCGGGCGGACAGGAAGCATTTAAAGGTCGAGAAGAGGCAAATATGACGGTTACACGCAGACAGGCTCGCGAATGGGCTATCCAGATGTTGACGGCGATGGATTTGAATCCGCCGGACGAAGGGGAAGATTTCCTTGGGCCGTGCTGGGACGAGATCGCCACGCTCGAGGACGTCTCCGCAAAGGCGCCTGCGCGCTACAGGCGTTTCACGGAAGAGCGCGTCCTGGGCGTCCGGGCGCATTTGCCGGAAATTGACGCGCAGATCGAGTCGCACCTGGCGAATTGGAAACTCGATCGCCTGGGGACCGTCGAACGCGCCGTACTGCGTTTGGGAGTCTGGGAACTTCAGTATACGGACGTTCCGCCCGCCGTGGTCATCAACGAGGCTGTGGATCTCGTAAACTGGTTCTCGACGCCCGCTTCACGCGCTTTTGTGAATGGCGTGCTCGACAGAATCGCTCACGAAAAGAAAGAAAAGGGAGATGTACAATGACAGCGCGAGATTATATGCAGCGTGCCATTGAATTGGCGCAAAAGGGCGAAGGGCACACGCGGCCGAATCCGCCCGTCGGGGCCGTTCTGGTGAAGGCGAGCCGCATCATCGGAGAAGGCTACCACAAGCGCGCGGGCGGTCCCCATGCCGAGGTCGCGGCGATCGCCAACGCCCGGCGCAAGCATGAAGATCCGCGCGGCGCGGCGCTTTACGTCACGCTCGAGCCTTGCTCCACGCCCGGTCTGGTCGGCGCGTGCACGGATGCGATCGTCGAGGCGGGCATAAAGGCGGTCGTCTACGGCGCGCGTGACCCGAATCCGAAGAACGCGGGGCGCTCCGAGAAGGTCCTTTCGGCGGCGGGCATCGCGTGCAACCTCTTCGCCGACACGGCTTTCTTCGACCAAAAAGGCGGGAACGAACTTGTCAAGCCGTTCGCCAAGTTCATCACTAAGTCCGTTCCCTACGTGACCGTCAAGATCGCCATGTCCCTCGACGGGCGCATTTGCGACAACAAGGGCAATTCGCGCTGGATCTCGAGCGAAGACGCGCGCGAGGCGACGGGCGAACTGCGCGAAAAGGCCGACGTCATCCTTGTGGGCGCCGAGACGGTGCGCAAGGACAATCCGACGCTTCTCGCGCACGGGACGGCCAATCCGGATCTCGTGCGCGCGGTCGTCACGCGCTCCGGGAAGCTGCCGAAGAAGGCCACCGTTTTCACGGACGGCAAGAACGAGACTTTGGTGTATAAAGCCCCGGACGGGAATCTCGCGCCCATGATGGAGGATTTGGCCAAACGCGGCTACATGCACGTTCTGTGCGAAGGCGGCCTGCAACTCGCGACCTCGCTTGCGGAGCAGGGCTTTGTCGACCGCTGGATTTCCGTCATCGCGCCGAAGGTGATCGGGGCGCGTCCTCTCGCGAAGGCGGCCGTCGTGCCCGAGGTCGTGCTTATGGAGGACGTGCTCTAAGCCGCGCCATGTTCACGGGGCTTGTGCAGAAAATCGGCACGGTGAAACGCGTATCGCGCGGACGCGGACTCGTGCTCGAGATTGGGTTCGAGCCGTGGTCCCGTCCTTTGGAAGAAGGCGAGTCGGTCGCAGTCAACGGCGTCTGCCTGACCGTGGTCCGGAGCGACGCGACGCGCTTCACGGCGGACGTCTTGCGTGAAACAGAGGACCGGACGGGGCTTGCCGCGTTGGTCCCGGGCGAAAAAGTGAATCTCGAACGGGCTTTGCGGGCCGGCGATGCTCTGGGCGGACATATCGTGCAGGGCCACGTGGACGGACGCGGCGCCATCCGCGAGAAGCTGCCGCGCGGACGCGATTTTCGCCTGCGCATCGCGTGCGGCCCCGTTCTCGCGGCGCAATCCGTAGTGAAGGGGTCCGTCGCGCTGGACGGCGTTTCGCTTACGCTGACAGAGGTCGGGCGCGATTGGCTGGCGGTCGACTTGATACCCACGACGGCGAAAGAGACGACGCTCGGCTCAAAGAAAGTGGGCGATTTCGTCAATATCGAGGGCGATGTGATCGGGAAATACGTCTCCAAAGCCGCGTCCCCTGCGGGGCTGACCCTGGAGGCGTTGGCGCGTGCAGGCTTTTTGCTCGGACAATGAAGGAGAGAATCCAATGAAAAGACTTTTGACCATACAGGACGTTTCGTGCGTCGGGCAGTGCTCGGCGACGGTCGCGTTGCCCCTCATTTCCGCCTGCGGCGTGGAATGCGCGGTTTTGCCCAGCGCGGTGCTTTCGAACCACACGGGCGGTTTCAAGAGCTGGACGTTCACCGATTTGACCGGAGAACTCCCCAATGTGGAACAGAAATGGAAAGAGCTCGGCATCCGCTTTGACGCGTTTTACACGGGTTATGTCTGCGAAAACCAAATCGACCCCATCCTTTCCATCATGTCGAGCTGCGCGAATCCCGGCGCTTTGCGCATAGTCGACCCGGCCATGGCGGACAACGGCAGTCTGTATCCGGGCTTCGCCGCGGACTTTCCTTCGAAGATGGCGCGACTTTGCAAAGGCGCGGACTTCATCCTCCCCAATCTGACGGAGGCGGCGCTTTTGACGGGCGGCACGCCCAAGCTCGCGGGATATACGCGTGCGGAGATAGAGGCGCTTGTCGCGAAACTCCATGCGCTTGGCGCCAAAGGGGTCGTTCTGACGGGCGTCTCGTTCGATCCGGGAGAATTGGGGAGCGCGATTAGCGATGGAAATTCCATAGTCTTCGATTTCAATCCCCGTATCGACCGCATGAGCCATGGAACGGGCGATGTGTATGCCGCGGTGTTCGCCGGGGCGCTCCTGCGCGGCAAAACGCCGGTGGAAGCCGCCGCGCTCGCGGCGGACATTGTTTGCGAATCGATCAAGGCGACCGATCCGGCCCACTGGTATGGTGTGAGTTTCGAGCTGGCCATTCCGCGGCTGGTGGCGGCCCTCGGCGCGGATTGAACGCGCAAGAATCCGAATAAAGCCGACGAAAGACTTTGACGGGAATGGATGTCCGCACGGTTTTGCGGGATCCTGTTCTCTGATACGCGCTTTGGAATGCCAAGGCGCGTGTTTCCGTTTGTTCCGTATAGGCGACTTTCCCTTGTTCTGTATTTCTCTGTCTTTCAGAGCAATA
>DJRS01000151.1 GCA_002440145.1 Verrucomicrobia bacterium UBA6354 | reverse complement strand
AGGTAAGTCAACGGGAAAGTTAAAACTGCCGCGAAAAGACATGAAAACGCCGCGTTTTGGCAAATTATGTACGAAGCATTATAACCGGACGGACGCAAAAGCGCCGCGAACGCCCTGCCGCGGATGTCGTGCCGCGGTCATCGTACGGGCGTGTATTGCCCATTAGAAAGGGGGGCTTGTGCGCGGCGTTCCGGCGGGACGGGGTCACCGTTCCGGCGCAACGGCATCACCGTTCCGGCGCAACGGCGGCTCCCCCTCAGTCCTTGTGGTTGTTCATCAGCCGCAAGAGACTCAGAAAGAGGTTGATAAAGTCCAAATAGAGGGAAAGCGCGCCCAAAAGCGCCACTTTGCGCCGCGTGCCCGCGTCCATGAGCCCGGAATCCGCGGCGAATTGCTTGATTTTCTGCGCATCGTACATCGCAAGGCCGGAGAAAATCAGCACGCCCGCGAACGAAACGGCCCAGTCCAAACCGCTGCTGCGCAGGAAGATGTTCACGATGGAGGCGATTATCAGCCCCCAAAGCGCCATGCCGCAGACCGCGCCGATGCTGGAGAGGTCCCCCTTCGTGACCGACCCCCACAGCGCGAGCCCGGCGAACATCGCCGCGGTGACGAAGAACGCGCGCCCGATGAGCGCCAGGTCGCAGGCGAGGAAGATGACGGACAGCGTCAACCCGTTCAGCGCGGCGTATATGAAGAAGAGCGCGAGCGCGGCGAACGGAGACAGCTTGCGGATGCCGGCCGAGAGGGCGATGACGAGAACGATTTCCGCGATGGCGCACAGAGTGAGGGTGGGGCCTTTCACCAGCGTCTCCAGGGCGCCGCTCGAGGCGACCTGCCAGGCCACGAGCCCCGAAAGCCCGAGTCCGGCCGCCATCCAGCCGTAAACCTGCCGGAATACGCCTGCGATTCCCGTTCCGGCCGCGGCGGTCGCGCCGTATTCGCGGTTTTTGAATGCGCTCTCGTAGTCTACCATTGTTTCCGTCCTTTCGTCCATTTGCCTTTCAACGTCTGCCATTATACCATATTTCGGGCGGGACGGTAAGCCCCCCTTGGATGACCCCCTCCTCCTTTATATAAGGGGGCGCCGAACTTAACCTAACCTCGGCCCGCGGGGGCGTCTGACCGGGCGGTCCCCGCTTCCCAGGCCGGACTTTCTCCTTTTTGACCCTCGCTCTCCGTCCGTCGGAACGACCTGTCCCGGGGTGTCTTGCGACAGGGTACACTTTTCCGATACGATTGGACGCGACATATCGTCCAAAATATGGTAAAATATTAGGTATGAACGTCAGAAAAGAAGAGATGTGCCCGTGCAAATCGGGCAAGACATACGGAGAATGCTGCGGGCCGATTCTGGAAGGGGCCGCAAAGGCGCCGACGGCGGAGGCTTTGATGCGTGCGCGCTATTCGGCCTATGCGACGGAGCAAGTCGATTTTCTCTACGCGAGCGAGGTTCCGGCCGTGCAGGCCGAGTTCGATGCGGACACGTCGCGCGCCTGGAGCCGCGCGGCGGATTGGCTCGGGCTCGAGGTCGTGCACACCGAGAAGGGCGGCCCGGATGACACGACGGGCGTGGTCGAGTTCCGCGCCGTCTATTCGTCGCAGGGTGAAGTGCGCGACCACCACGAGCGGGCGACCTTCGTCAAGGACGCGGAGGGCTGGAAGTTCCAGGACGGCGAAATGGTGGCGGAAAAGCCGGTGACGCGCGAGGCGCCCAAGGTCGGGCGGAACGATCCGTGTCCGTGCGGGTCGGGCAAGAAGTACAAGAAGTGCTGCGGACGCGGCAAATGAGGTAGTTTGTGAAAGTCGGCGCCTTTCTGTTCGATCTTGACGGCACGCTCATCGATTCCGAGACGCTTTGGGCGCGCGCCATAGTGGACTGGATCGCCTCGCGCGGCGGCTCCGCCGCGCTGGACACGGTCCTGCCGGTCGTGATCGGCCACAGCTGGCTGGACATCGACCGCATTCTGCACGCGAAATGGCCGTGCCTGGGCGAGACGGCGCCGCGGGAGGACGCCGACGCCCTGCGCGGATTCTACGCGGCGTTGGCGGGCGACCCGCGCGAACTGTGCATACCGGAGTCCGTCGCGTTCTTCCGCAAGGCGGCGGCGGTGGCGCCGTGCGCGATCGTCTCGGGTTCGCCCCACGACGACATCGTGCTGGCGGCGGAGGCGTGCGGCATACGCGACAAGCTCGCCCTCGTGCTGGGGGCGGGAGAATATGCCGCGGGCAAGCCGAGTCCGTCGGGGTATCTCAAGGCGGCGGAGATCCTGGGTGCCGAACCGGCGGCGTGCGTGGTGGTGGAGGATTCGACGGCCGGGGTGGCTTCGGGGGTCGCCGCGGGCATGAAAGTCGTGGCGCTGGACCGCGGCGGGACGCTTCCCCAGGACCATGCGGGAGCGACCTGGCGCGTGAAGAGCCTGCTGGACCTCGATTTCGAAAAGGAGTTTGCGCGCGCATGAGTTCCAATCCCGATTTCGATCGCTGGTACGCGGCGCGGCGGATGCGCGAGGTTTTGCGGCCGAAAAGCCGCCTGGAGACCTTCGGCAGCACGCTGCTCAACTACAGCCTCGTTTCGGAACTCGCCGACCGGCCGGGAAAGGTGCGCGTGCGCGAAGGGCGGCTGGAGGCGCATCCACCGCGGGTCGTCGTCCCCGATCTCGACGCGATCACGGCGGAGGGTTTCGGCGAAGAGGCGCGGCAGTACCTGGAGTATCTGAAGGCGCACGAAAAGAGCCTGCGCATCCTGAGCTACGGGTGCCATCTGCGGCGCGACAATTTCTCGGAGCAGATCCTGACGGGCCGCACGGACGCCGTCGCGCGGCAGGTGCGGGACGCCGTTTTGGAAAGGAACGATCCGTTCGCGGCGGTGCTGACGGGCGAGGACGAGCCGTGGGACGTGTCGATAATCGAGCTTTGGCGCCGGGAAGTCGTGCGCAGCGCGAAGGGCAACATAGCCGACCTGCGCGCGCATGGCGGGCTTTTTGAAGAGGGAGATGAATAGAGAGTCATGGAACGCAGAACCAAGACAATTGCAATAGCCAACCAGAAGGGCGGCGTCGGGAAAACGACAACGGTCGTCAATCTGGCCGCGGCGCTTTCGGCGCGCAAACGCACGGTCCTGGTCGTCGACCTGGATCCGCAGGCGCACGCGACGCTGGGGCTCGGGCTGGAGAAGCGGCCGGGCGTGTCGCTCTACCCCGTCCTCCTGGGCGAGAAAAACGTCGCGGACGTGATCCAGCCGACGAAATGGAACAATCTGAACGTCATTCCGTCCGAAGTGGATCTCGCCGGCGCGGAGCTGGAGTTCGGCGCGCGCGACGACCGTCTGCGGATGATAGGCGCGGCGCTCGAGCCCGTCAAGAACGCGGGCGCGTTCGACTATATCCTGCTGGACTGCCCGCCTTCGCTGGGGATCGTGATGACGAGTTCGCTCGTGGCCTCGGACGGCGTGCTGATCCCGATTCAGGCGGAGTTCCTGGCGATGGACGGGCTGGCGCTCATCACCAACTCCATCGAGCGCATCCGCCAGGGAGCCAACCCCCGGCTCGAGCTCAACGGCATTGTCTTCACGATGGTGAACGCGGTGGCGCGCCTGACGCAGGACGTCATGACGGAGGTGCGCGGACATTTCGGCGAGAAAGTCTACGAGACGACGATACCGCGCAACGTGCGCGTGTCGGAAGCGCCGTCCATGGGCGTGCCGGTCGTCTTCCTGGATCCGCGCTCGAAGGGCGCGGAGAGCTACCGCGCGTTCGCCTGGGAGTTCATGGCGAAGAATCCGACGCGCTTCGAGGCTCCCGCGGCGCAGACCGCGGCGAAAGAAGAGGAGAAGCGTGTCTGACGGGGATTACGAACGCCGCGGATCGCGGGAGGCCGAGCTGAAGAAGTTCGCCCGGCTCTTGGCGGAGACGCGCGCAAGGCGGACGACGGCGGGACAATCGGCGCAAACGCATGAGAATACGCTTCTACGTCAATGAGACCAATCCCCGCGCGCAGGCGGTTGCGGCGCGGCTGGCGCGGCGCGCGCACGCGCTGGGGCTCGCGGTCGTCGCGGACGATTCGGCGGACGCGGTTCTCGCGCTCGGCGGCGACGGCACGATTCTCCGGGCCGTGCGGTCGCATCCGCGGCTGGCTATTCTCGGGTTCAATCTCGGGGGGCTGGGGTATCTTTCGAGCGTGGAGGAGAAGGATTTCGATGCGGCGCTCGGCATGCTCGCGGCGCAACGCTACAAGATCGCCTTGCGCACGATGCTCGGCGTGTCGAAGAAGGGCGAGGCGGGGGCTTGCGCGCTGAACGATGTCGTGGTGATGCGGGAAAAGACGGGGCACGCGCTCGTGCTGGACGTGACGTGCAGCGGGCACGCGCCGACGCGCTACATGGCCGACGGCATCATCGTGGCGACGCCGACGGGCTCCACGGCCTATTCGCTCGCGGCGGGCGGGCCGGTCTTGATGCCGGACTCCGCGGCGTTCGTGGTGACGCCCATGTGCCCGCATGCGCTGGGCGTGCGTCCTATAGTCGTGAGCGACGGCGTGACGCTTTCCATCACGCCGCGCATGCGCGAGAACCGCCCTGTGGAGAATGTCGGCGTGTATGCGGACGGCGAACGTGCGCTGACGGCGGACGCGGACGAACCGATAGTGGTGTCCAAAGCCGCCGAGGGCGCGCGGTTCATCGAACTCGAGGGGTACGATCCGCATGAAGTGCTCAGCCGTAAGCTTGGTTGGTCGGGGACGTGCGTAAAATGACGATAGAAGAACTCAACAGATTGATGGAGACGGGCGCGATAGACGAGTTCATCCGCGTCTGCGAGGCGCGCCAGGTCAAGCACCTGTCGCGGATAGCCGACGAGATATGCGCGCGCAACGGCGTGCGGCTCGTCTTGCTTGCGGGGGCGTCGTCAGCCGGCAAGACGACGACGGCCAAGCGGCTTTGCACGCAACTGCGCGTGAACGGCCGGGAGGCGATTCACCTTTCCACGGACGACTACTTCGTCGGGGACGCGCGCAATCCGCGCGACGCGAACGGCGAGCCGGACTACGAAAGCGTGGAATGCGTGGAGCGTGCGCGGCTGCTGGCGGATTTGGGGCTTTTGCTGAAGGGACGGCCGGCGCGTCTGCGCGGGTTCAACTTCCAGAAGCACGAGGGTTTCGACCGGGAGAAGGAGACGGAACTCCCCAAGGGCGGCATCGTGGTGCTGGAGGGCATCCACGCGCTGAATCCGGTCTTGCGGCCGCCGCGTCTGGCGCGGAAAGCCGTTTATCGCATGTTTGTCGAGCCGCGCACGCAAGTCGAGTTCTTTGCGCGTACGCGGCTTCCGGTCGCCGACGGGCGGCTTCTGCGAAGGCTGGTGCGCGACAACCAATTCCGCAAGATGAGTCCGACGGAAACTTTCCGCATGTGGCCGAAGGTTCTTGCGGGCGAACGTTTGTGGATAGACCCGTTCAAGGAAGACACGGACGCGTTCTTTGACAGCGGGCTGGAATACGAGCTTGCGGTTCTGAAGAATTATGCCGCGGGGCTTTTGGAGATCGTCCGCCGGAAGATGCCGGGCGAAGTCAAGGCCGAATTCCTTTCGGACCTGCTGTCGGTCGTCCGCGACACAGACCCGACAAAGGTGCCGGGCGATTCGATTTTGCGCGAGACCATCGGAGGCAGCCAGTTGGATTATTGATTCAGACCTGAAAGGAGGATTTGCGCAATGGACAAAGAAGACAAGGCACTTCCCGCGAACGTTCGCCGCTATGCGGCATTCCTGCTGGTCATGGCGGGGCTGGGCGGGCTTTTGTACGGGGTCGACGTCGGCGTCATCTCCGCCGCGCTGCCCTACATCGAACATACGACGACATTCGACGCGGACCAAATCGGCTGGGTCGTCGGCATGGCGCTTTGGGGGTCGTTGCCATCCTCTCTTGTTGCGGGAGTTCTCGCCGAATGGTTCGGGCGCAAGCGCATGATCGTAGTCTCCGCCTTGCTTTTCCTCGTTTCCATTCCCGTGATTTGCGGGGCGGGTTTTTTCGAAGGCGGCAACTTCTGGATGATGTTGGGCGGGCGCGCGTTGCAAGGGGCGGCGGCCGGTCTCTTGGGCGTGATCGTTCCGATGTATCTGGCGGAATGCCTGGACGCCGGCGCGCGCGGCAAAGGCACGGGCGTATTTCAGCTCCTGTTGACGATCGGGCTTGTGTATGTCGCCGTTGTCGGCTTTGGCGTCGCGCTTGCCGCGGGCGACGTCAAGGAGATGGTGGACCTGAAGGCTGCGACGCACGGGGCGAAAGCCGCGGCGGTGACGTTCGCGCAGGTCAAGGCATGGTTCGCGCCCGGCCAGATTGCGTCGTGGGTGCACGCTTGGCAGATGATATTCTTGCTTTCGGGCATACCGGGGCTCGTTCTTTTCTTTGGCGCATTCCGGTTGAAGGAGTCCTCGCGCTGGCTTTACAAGAAAGGGCGTAAAGCCGACGCATTGGCGTCTCTCGCCGCGAACAACGGCGAAACGCGCGCACGCGCGATCCTTGCGGACATGATGGCCGCCGACGCGCGCGATGCGGGCCAAAAAGGCCGGTCTGCCGCGGCGAAAGATCCGCTCCTCCAGCGGAAGTATGTGATTCCATTTGTTTTGGCGGTCGTGATTCTCGCGTGCAACCAGACGACGGGCATCAATTCCGTTCTGAACTATTCGGTCACCATCTTCCAAAAAACAGGCATGCCGGGTGCGTTCGCGAATGTCTCGGATATGGCGATCAAGTTCATGAACTGCGTGATGACGGTTATAGCCTGCGCGGTCGTGGACAAGAAAGGGCGCAAGTTCCTGCTGAAGATAGGAACGGCGGGTGTCATACTGGGGCTTTGCGGCGTGGGTGCGATTTTTTTCTCGATTTCGGAGGGGTGGGTCGCGGCGTCTGTGACAACGGGCATTCTTGCGACATGCTTCTTTTTCATGTACATCGGGTTCTACGCGGTGGGTCCGGGCGTGTGCGTATGGCTGGCGCTGACGGAACTTATGCCCACACGCATCCGCGCCAACGGCATGGCTATCGCTATGATTGCCAATCAGGGCGTATCCGCCGGCATCGCGACATTGTTCCCGAAGTGGTGCGCGGCAACGGACGACAACGGCAGTGTGTTCTTTGTCCTGGCGGGTTTTACGGTCGTCTACTTTGTTGCCGCGGCGTTTTTCCTGCCGGAAACGAAGGGGCGCACGCTTGAGGAAGTCGAGCAGTATTTCACAACGGGCAAGATGCCGGAGAAGGTTCGATAGGCATGAAATTCCGCTTTCTTGGGACAGGGACAAGCGTAGGCGTGCCGCAGATCGGGTGCGATTGCCCCGTCTGCACGTCGAAGGACCCGCGCGACAAACGCCGCCGGTGCGGGGCGTACGTGACGGTCGGGGACAAGGCGTTTCTAATCGATACGCCGCCGGAATTGCGCGAAGCATGCATAGCCTACGGGATCGGGAAGGTAGACGCGGTCATTCTGACGCACGCGCACATGGATCATGTCGCCGGGTTTGACGATGTGCGCCGATTCAACACGATAAACGGCAGGCGCGTGCCCTGCGATCCGTCCACGCCGGGGGCGAATGGGCGGAATTTCAGGATTGAGGGGAAGCCTTTGCCTTGTTATGCGCCGCCGGATACCATCATTCAGATGCACCACATATTCCCGTACATAGGAATCAAGGGCGGTAAAAACGGTCTCTTCCGTCCACAAGTCGAATTCCACGAGAATACGGAGACGTTTTCCGTTGGGGCGGCACGGATAACGGCTTTTGCGGTTGAGCATGGCTTCCCCTGCTGTGGGTATTTGATAGAGGCAAACGGAGCGCGCATCGGGTACGCAAGCGACTGCTGCGACTTGCCCGAGGAGAGCCTCGCGCTTTTGCGTGGGGTGGATGTCATGGTGCTGGACTGCCTGCGCGAGCGCGTGCATGCTACGCATTTCAACTTGGCCGGGACGCTTGCCGCCTTTCGGGCCATCGCCCCGAAAACGGCTTATATTACGCATATGTGTCATGATTTTTCGCATAAACAGTGGTGTGCCCGTCTGCCGGAAGGCGTTTGCCCCGCCTACGATGGGCTCGAACTGGAAGTAGGAGGCTCGTGCTCATGAAGAAGGTCGTTTTTCTGTTGGCAGCTTTTGGTTTTGCAGGTGTGCTTTTTGCCGTGCCGCCGCTCAGCGAGATTGCCGTCGACTTGAAATTGGATGAAATCTCCTATGTGTCCGGGGAGCGGGTGCGCGGGATTGTCGACGTGCGCAACATGTCGCCTGACAAGGTCAGCGTGGGATATCTGAATTCCGAAGACCGGCTGTTGGTGGAGGTGTTTCGGGCAAAAGGCGGCGAACAGCTTACGCGCTTTACGAAAACGCCCATAACGGCGGGATTCCGCGTAGACGCAAATGAAGGACAGAAGCTGGAAGTGTTTTTGGGCGATCACTATGATTTGCGGGAAGAGCGCCGCTATCTCGCGCGTGCGGTTTTGGTGCACGGGGGCATGCGCTATGAAGGACCGCTCCGTTCCTTTGACATTGTTCCCGGGATGTCGTTGACGCGAGCCATGCAGATATTTTCGAACGCCGATGGTCTTAGCCGGCAATTCGATCTTGTCCGATGGATGCGCGGCGATACCGAGCATCTTTTTCTCAAGGCGCACGACCTGGGGACGTCCACCCGTTCGTGGGCGACTTTCGACCTAGGTTCCATGATGAAGATTACGAAGCCGTCGGTCTCCATCATGCCCGATGGAAAGGTGGTGGTTTTCCACCGTTTTGGGCCCGATCACTTCGTGCGGAGCGAATTTTGGTCGCTCCCGGACGCTTTGGAATTCCGCGAACATTCGCTTGTGCGTGATCCGGAGACGGCGGGGCAAGCGCGTGTGCAAGAATTGTATAAAGAGAAGGGTGTGCCTGCGAAAAGCAATCCCTGGTGGAAGTTTTGGTAAGCGAAAATGAATATTCTCGGCATAGAAACGAGTTGCGACGAGACGGCGGCGGCGGTTGTGAAAGATGGCGTGGAGGTTGTCTCCAATGTCGTCTATACCCAGATTCCGCTTCACCGGCCGTATGGAGGCGTGGTGCCAGAAATTGCCTCCCGGGCGCATATAGAGAAGATTCCGGAAGTTGTCGGCGCCGCCATCAAGCAGTTTGCCGCGAGGAAGCCGGGCGAACGCGTCGATGCCGTAGCCGTTACATACGGTCCCGGTCTTTCGCCTGCGTTGATCGTGGGATTGAACGCTGCGAAAGGTCTGGCTCTGTCGTTGGGCGTGCCGCTTATTGGTGTGAATCACATAGAGGCCCATTTGCATACGCCGTTCTTGTACGAGGAATCGGTCGAAGGGGCTCCGCAGGTTCCCGGCCTTTCGCCGATGGGGGCTGTGCCGGCATTGGGGCTCGCGGTTTCGGGCGGTCATACGAATTGGATCGACCTGGGATCCTACGGAAACTATGAGACCATAGGCCAGACATTGGACGATGCCGCGGGCGAAGCGTTTGACAAAGCGTCCAAATTGTTGGGGCTTGGATATCCGGGTGGTCCGAAACTGGACAAGATTTCGCGGGAGTACCTCGCGACGCACGGGAAAACGAACCTCGTTCCTTTCCCGAAGGGGCGTCCGCGGGAAGGGGTGACGGCGTTGGCTGGCCTGCCGGCGGAGTTGTGCGTCTCTTTTTCCGGGCTTAAAACGGCGCTCCTCCATTATGTGCAAACGGCGGGCGGCGCGGCGAAACTATCCGAAACGGGCGAGATACCGCGTGTTGTCGCCAGTTACCAGGAAGCTATTGTGCAGGCGATTGCCGACCGCACGCGGACGGCGTTGAAGAGGAAGCGCTATAAGTCTTTTATTGTGGGCGGCGGCGTGTCGCTCAATTCACGCCTACGCACCGTGTTGGCGGATGTTGCCGCGCAGGCCGGGGTGCCGCTCTTGCTGGCGAAACCGAAGTTTTGCGGAGATAATGGCGCTATGATAGCCGGATTGGCCTATTTTCGGCGAAAATATACAGGTGAAGCGGCTCTTGCGCTGGATGTCGCGCCTTCACTTGAAGTCGGTTGAAAAGGAGATTATGCAGAGAATTCGAGATGTTTTGATTGTGCTTCTGGCCATTTCTTCCCACTCCTTGCTGTTCGCGGAAGATACGGCGTCCACATTTGGCCCAACTATCCGCCAAGATGCCAAATCGCGGCAAAAAGGCTGGATTACGCTCGTTTATGGAGGGGAACAGTCGCCGGCCGGGATGCGTCTGCGGGAGATGTTTGACTCCACGGCGTTCCGAAATGCCACAAGCGTACGTTATCTGTTGGGATTTGTGAACCAGTCGGCAACCCCACCGACAGACGTCCGCGAAGCCCATGCGCGTATCCGAGCCAATGCCTATGGACGCGGCGGTTCCCTGGATACGTTGCGCACCCCGGCGATATTCGCCGGCGACAAGGAGGGCGAACTCTTTCTGGTCTGGGAGAATGTCTCCGCAGATTTGCCGTTTCAAACCATCCTGGAACGGATAAAAGGGGCGCATGCACGTCAAACGGAGCTCAAAAGCCGCCTTCTGGGGCGTGTCTTTTCGCACACGGGACAGGAAAGCGCGGAGAAATGCGGGGAGTTTCTGGCGGAAATGATTCCGTTTTTGGGCGACGAGGCGCGTGTGCGAGACGAAAAGGCCTATTTGCGCGTCTGGAATCGCCTGCGGAAACTCGATCCAAAGGACAAGACGGGGTGGGTGCGGCGTTTTACATTGGGTGACGGTGCTCAATTTGTAAAACAAGCGGCGGTTTTCGCGCTTCAAGACAATGCGTCGGAGGGGCTTGGGTTCCTCGCCGCGGAACGCGCGAAACCCTCGGAACATTTGTCCATTCAACAACGCCAAGCACTGGATATGGCGGCATTCACACTATATCGGAAGGATGAGTCGAAACGGGAAGAGGCGCTTGCCTTGTTGCGGAAGGTTTGTGCTGAAGGGTATGCTACGCCTTGGGGTGTCGCCGCCATGGGCTGGTTGGCATCCTATGGGAATCCTCCGCTTTCCGTCCCCTACGGGTGGCATCCGGGCGACCTCCAGCGCGGCACTTTCAAGATGAAAGTGAAAATCGGCGTACGCGAAGCCTTCCCGGAAGCCGGGCGTTATGAGGTTTCCTTTGCGCATGTCGGGTTCGGCGGCGTCCGCTTTGACACCTTGGAGCTTTTCGAGGGCGGCGAATCGCTCTTGCTTGCGAAAAACCCGGTTGTGTCGGCGGATGGTCTAACGACGACCTTTACATTCGATTTCCACCCCGAATACGGCGACATGGTGACTTCTTTCGCCGTGACGGGATTTTCAGATGCGGGGGGTGGGGCTTCCAGCGGGTCGATTCACGTCTCTCGCGTGGGACTGCGTACGCGAAAAAGTATAGTTCCCGAGCCCGCTTTGTAGGATAAACGGAATTCAACTATGGCTAAACAGATACGATGCCCGCATTGCGCAACGACATTTGACTTGACGGAGGACCTGCGCGGACGGCGTTTCGCGTGTCCCGTCTGCGGCGTTCCCTTCTCTGTATCCCAGGACGGCGAAGTAGTCCGGGAACAGAAGGTTGTGGCGGAATCCGGTATCACGGTGAAGATTCCGCGCAAAACGACTTCACCCCGGAAACTCGCGGAAGAATCGCGCAATTCTTCCGGCGGATGCTTTATCTTCATCCTCATCCTCTTGCTGTTGGCGGGCGGCGGAGCCTATTGGTGGTTCCATCTGCGCCCGACGGAGCCTGCGGAAACGACGGAAGAGGAAGTCTTGCCCGAAATGCCGAAGGTTTCCTTTGACGATGCCCTGCGCCGCGCGGCGGAAAAGACCGCGCCAAAGTCCGAAACTGCCGTTCCCGGCATCGCAGGATCGCGCGAAACCGTTAAATCGCGTTTCGCATGGACCCCCCAGAGGCCGGAGACGGACTTTCCGCTATCTATATTGGATGTGAAAACGTCTTCCGCGGCACAGGAGCGCCGCGCTGTCCTTGAAAGCACGAATGGCGTCCGTTTCGCGTCGGGGGACTGTGCCGAACCCGTTTGCCGGAATGTGGCGCTTGTCCGTTCCTACCCGAAAGACGACTTCAGAGGCGCGGATATCGCCATTCGGCTCGCCAATGTGCGCACGCATATCTTTGCCGCGGTGGGGTTGGATGCCCTGCGCAACATGGCTGCGCGGGAGGGTGGTCCGGATTTTCTGGAAGCGTTTTTCAACGATTTGGCGTGGATGGAGGAATTTGCCGCTTCGGGAGAGCCTTTTGGAATCAACGAACGCCGCGCCTTGCATCGGTTGAACATGCTTGTTTGGAACGACACCTCCAATTGGATACTTGCGACGGACGTCGGGCGTCGCCTGGCGACGGCGTTGGCCCTTAATGGTACGGATCTCAAGCGGACGGAGCTTGTGGCGCGGTTTAGAATGTACGAACGTCTGTACCGGACGGGCCGGCTTGATGCCGCCGCGGCGGATTATACGGTCCCTGTTTGGCGCGAGGTTCTTTGCAATCGCCTGAAAACGGACGATATGAATTGGCTCAACAATCGTGCGCATGTATCCTGCGGGCAGATCCTGTCGCTCACGAACAATGTCCAGGAGACGAAATTCAACTGCTTCGGCATCCCGCAGAGCGACGCACAATGCTTGGATCTTTGGGCAGGCTATTGGCCGCAGGCGCGTGCGATCGAGTATGTCGGCGGGACGGAATCCACCCGGCTTGGCTATGCGGTCCAAATAGCCCAGGCGCAGGGTCTGGCGGCCTGCTTGACCGCAACCGGCGAGGTCCTCGCGCGTTCCACGCAGGGGGTCTGGTCTGTCGCGGCGAAAATGAAGGAGGCGACTCCCGGCTGGGCCGGCAAGGGTATTTTCGGCGATACGGCCGGACAGATTCTCGCTGGCGGGGTGGTTTTGGCGGATGAAAAGAAATGGCTCCAATCGGAAGAAATCCGTTGGCTTGCCGCCACGCGCGCCCGGCAATCCCGTGCGGAGGGGTGGTCCGAGAAGGTAAACGCGACTTTTCTTGCCGCATTGGCGGTTTATCCGCTCAATATACGCGTTTGGCGCGAATACAAGGAAGGATTGGAGAAAAACAAGGTCGGCGGCCGGGCTTGGCGGGCATTCGGCCTGCGCGCGGCAAAAGATCTCGCGCCGGTGCCTCCGTTTGCCTATGAAATGCTGGAGGGGTGGTTCGCCTACCTGAAGGCGTCCGGTCGTTCGCGCGCGGAACGTCTGGACGCGCTGAAAGAGGTGCATATGCTCCTGCGCGAACCGGACATTCCATGGAGCAATGTGTGTGGATTTGACGCTTTTCTGAAGAATTCGGCCGATTTGCTGGACGACAAACCGGATATGCTCCTGGAACTTTTCGATACGATCACCATTGCGCAATTGGGGACGCCCCATTTCTTCGACCAGGCCGTCGCCTGGGCGGGAGGGTTCTTCATGAAAGATCCGCGCGCCTCCCGCAAATTTCTCGCCGCGGCCGAAAATTGGGCGGATCCCGCTTCTTACATGCGCTATACCGCCCGGCACCGTACGCGCATGCATGCGGCCGGCTGGCAACCGAAAGTCCCCAAGTTGAACTGGGACGCCATCCTTTATGCCGCGTCGGAGGCGGGCAACGTGGACGGCTTCCATGCCGCGGACGCCCTCGCCCGGCGTTACGCCAAAAAGGACAAAACCGCCGCGGAACGCGAGGATAACGCACGAAACCGGGATAAAAAGGCGGATAAAGTGCCGTTTTCGCTATTCGGCGCGCGCATTGCATCCGAGGGGGCGCTCCCGGTGGCGACACCTCTTGCGCGCAACGTCCGCAAGAACAATCCCCTGACCTGGCACAGCTTTTCGGATGCGTCCCCGGCGGGCGAAACGCAAGTTTACGCGAATGCGGACGAGGCGCCTTCGATTATGCTTGTCCTCCCGCATCCTGTTGAGATTCGCGGCGTTTTGGTGAAGAATGTGGACGAAAAGACCCGTACGAAAGCGCGGCAATCGCCGCTTTTGGTGGAAGTCAGCCTTGACGGGCGGAATTGGCAACTGGTCTGGCACGAGAACAAGACGAACGAAATGTCCACGACCGCGCGTAAAATCGCCGTGCACCGCTCGCCGCACGAAAAGGCGGTCGCCGTGCCCCGGAAGCCCAAACCGGCAGACCCGCCCGCTTCCGGATTTGGAACGGTTATCGAGAAATCCGCCGCGGAGGCGGCAATCGAACCGGGCTTCCCGTCCGAACCCCACGAATGGCGCATAGATCTTTCGGGTCGCAAGCGCCAGCCGGCGGTACGTTATGTTCGGGTGCGCCGGGACGAAACGGCTGGGGCGGAACCGTTCGCGCTCGCCAAAATCGTGGTTTATGGGCAAAAATCGCGAACATCTGGGCATTAAGCCAGGAAATCGCAGTTGAAGAGCGGGCCTCGGGTTTACACGTGAAATACATACAATAAGGAGAGAAGCATGAACCTGAAACTGTTGATTCCCTGTCTCGCGGCGTTCGCGGGATGCGTCTGCCGTGCGCCGGCGGACTATGACAAGAACGACCCCGTCGTCGGCAACTGGGGGCTCGAGCTCGGCTACGATGACATGAAAGCCGGCCACATGATCGCCTCGCGCGATGCCGCGGGCAAGCCGCAGGCCCTCGTGCTGTGGCGCTGGGCCTCGCCGGAGCAGATGACGAACGTCGTGTTCGACGGCAACCGCTTCTCTTTCGAACATCCGTATTGGGGTTTCCGGGTCGAGGGCGAGGTGACGGCGAAAGATCTCGTCGCGAAGACCGTCAGAAAGGACGGGAAACCGGGTGCCACCGTCAAGGGCTGGCGCAATCCGCCGATCCCGGCGGGCGTGTCGACCAAGGACGCCAAGCTGGGGGAGCCGGTCGATTTGCTGAAGGACGGCCTCGACGGCTGGGAGGCTCTGG
>DJRS01000152.1:2200-3042 GCA_002440145.1 Verrucomicrobia bacterium UBA6354 | reverse complement strand
CCCCGCTGCCCGTGAAAACGCCATACACCAGCCGGTTCGTCGCCTCCAGCGCCCAGACGGACACCCGATGCCCGGCATAGATGACCAGCATGTCGTCCGCCTTCAGTTCGATCGGGTGCGCGGTGCCGTCTACCTCCAGGCGGAACGCGCCCTCGTAGCAGCGCAAAATGCGCAAATCCCCCAGATACATGTTGCGTATCACGCATCCGGCGGGCGTTCGCACCTCCGCCAACGTACGCACATGCACGTCGCGGACCGCTTCCGGACGCGTGTCCGGACCGGTCGCTTCTGTCCAAGCTCTGTCTTTTTCTTCGCTCATGCAACTCCCTGGCCATTCCTCTCCCAACACGAGCGAAGAAGCGGGCACACTCCCTCCCCTCGTGTCTCCAATGAGGCTGTAGGATGCCCTTGAGAAGCACACAAGAACAGGGGAATGTGCCCGCAAGCGGACACATTCCTCGTCTCGTACGGCCTTCTCAAGACGAAACTTCCTACATTTCATTGAAGCCGACGATGCGCGGAACGCAACTTTTCTGTATTTATGGCCGCCCTTGAGACGCCGCGCCTTCGCGCGACCTCCCCCGGACGACACAAATAGTATAGCAATATCGGACTGATATTGCAAGAGCCGATTCCTTGCGCACGGATATCGGGCAAGCGTTCGACCGCCCGTCGACATCCTACTCCATACTGCCCCGTCCGAAAGAAATCTTACGCGGAAAATTCGGAAATCGGAACCGGCGCACGCTAATCGCCGGCGCCTGGCCGCGGCATCCTGCCGGACGCATCCTTTCGCCTCGCACGTCCTTCCGGCGAGACGGGGTGGCCGTTCCGGCGCAACG
>DJRS01000152.1:0-2139 GCA_002440145.1 Verrucomicrobia bacterium UBA6354 | reverse complement strand
ACGGCATCACCGTTCCGGCGCAACGGAGTGAACAACCCGCCGCGCATGTCAAGGGGCGCGAACAGGGCCGCTAATCGCCGGCGTCTTTCATCCCCATTTCAAAACAGTCCAATTCCCGCAGACGCCGGACTTCATCCTTTGTCTTCCGGCTGCCGACATGGATTTCGTTGAAAGCGCCGTCCATGTTCACGATAAAGTCCCTATTGTCCCTTGACGCCCATTTCCGCCAGACGTCCTTGCCCATGTTCGGCAGATTCAGATAATTGCCTTCCGGTTCGAAATCGTAGACGAGCGCCGCCTCGCGAAGCGTGCCGCGCACCCGGTTGCGGAGCGTGCAATGATCCAGGATAAGCCGCGTTCCGGGAGCCTCCCCCCGCAATTCGGCGTCCAGCGTCCCCGGTCCCACGATACGCCAGACACAGTCCCTGGAAAGCGTGAACGCCGCGTTCGTAAGGACCAGTTCCCGGCCTTCCAGACGCAGAATCTTCATCTGCACCGGCTCGGAGACGGTCCGCCAGACGGGCGTTTCGACTTTTACCGGCTCGAATCTGACCGTCCGGCCGCCCAGATTCAGCGTTTCCCCCGCCACCTCGTTCGTCTCCACGCGCAGAAGCACGCGGCGCGGCAGATTCGTCGCGATCGTCTCGACCCCCGGCAGACCCGGGCGTTCCGGCTCCCCGTTCCGCGTCCAGACCCCCGCCAACCCGGCGCAGAGAAGCGCCGCGGCGCATCCGCCGGCGACCCACCGCCCCAGATTCCGCAGCCGTATGGCGCGCACCAGCTCCGAAACATGCCTGTAGCGGTATTCCGGAAGCGAACTCGTGGCGCGGCGGACAATCCGCTCCCACCGCCGCGGCGGACGCCCCGCAAAGCAATCGTCGATCAGCACCCCGAGCGCGTGGATGTCCGCCGCCGCCGACACCCGTCCCCCGCCGAACTGCTCCGGCGCGGCATAATGCGGCGTACCCGCCCCGACCGCCCGGCCGTCCACCACCGTCACGGAGACCGGCAGCGGACCGTCCGCCTCCGGCGCCGCCTTGAGGAGTCCGAGATCCGTCAAAACGGGCGTCCCCGCCGCCCGCCAGAGGATATTCCCGGGCTTGATGTCGCGGTGCACGTAGCCGCGCGCATGCAGATACCGTACCGCGGCGCAAACTTCCAGCATGTACGCGGCGACCGCCCGGTCGCCCCGCGGCAGTTCGCGCACCTCCAGAAGCTCCATCGCGAGCCACAGGACGCCCTCCTGCTCCCCCGCCTCGTAAAACCGCGGGAAAAACGCCCGTTTGTTGGCCCTCAGGAAGTCCGCTTCGCGCAAAAACCGCCTGCGCCGGACCTCCCGCCGCGCCGCGTCCTCCCCTTCCCGCGGCACGCAGACCTTCAGCGCGGCGAACCGGCCCGTCCGGACGTGTTGCGCCCGGTAGACTTCCCCGCAACCGCCGCGCCCGATCAACGCCAAAAGCCGCCACTCGCCCAACACCGCGCCGGACGGGTAGTGCGGCGGCGGCGCCACTGCTTTCAGCCGCGCGAGAAACGCCGCGCTATCCTCCGTGCCGGCAGGCGCGCCCGTCATTCGCCCGCCTTCCGCAGCGCTTCGACCAGCTCCCTGAGCCGCCTGATCGCGCGGTTTTTGATCTGATCCACCGCATTGCGCGCGATTCCGAACGCCGAAGCGACCGACTCGGGCGGTTCGCCTTCCAGCGCGACGCGGCGGAACACCTCCTTCGTCCGCTCCTGGACCGTTTCATCCGCCAGATAAAGCCGCAGCGCGACGGCGTAGACCGCCTCCCGCCAACCGCGCTCCTCCTCGTCGCGTTCCGCCGGTCCGGACGCGGACGGCGCCGCCTGCGCCAGGTCCCTTTGGACTTCGGCGCGGCGTTTCTCGCGCGCCAGCATCTTCAGCGCCCGGCGGCGCAAGATGCCCGTCAGATAGTTGTGGAACGCGCCCTTCTCGTCCGGCGACCACCGGTAGCGCGGCAATATCTTCACGAGGACGATGAACGTCTCCTGGATGAGTTCGTCCGCGTCCAGCGTCGGGAAGCGCGATTGGAGGTACGCCTCCATCATCGGACGGTATCGCGCGACGAATTCGCCCCACCGGGCGTGGCCGCTGTCGCCGCCGATCGCCCGCAAAAGCGTCTC
>DJRS01000089.1:15396-15559 GCA_002440145.1 Verrucomicrobia bacterium UBA6354 | reverse complement strand
CCCTTTCCCTTCTCCTTATATAATAGAGCAAATTTCAGGGGCTTCACTAGAGCCGCCGATGCCTCGCGGAGTGCAACCCGTCTTCTCGCGGAGGGTGGGGCAGCCGGGACGGGGCGGCCGGCCCGTTGTATCCCGGTGCGTCGCGCGGCGTTCCGGCGCAACG
>DJRS01000089.1:0-15354 GCA_002440145.1 Verrucomicrobia bacterium UBA6354 | reverse complement strand
GCATCGCCGTTCCGGCGCAACGACATCACCGTTCCGGCGCAACGGCATCACCGTTCCGGCGCAACGGGCGGCCCAAGCAGGCGGACGGCGTCCGTTGTGTGCGGGATGGTGGGCGGATTCCGCCGCGAGAAGATGAGAACCGAACGGAAAATATCCGAGAAAGTGTCCAACGGCGTCCGAAAATATGGTATAATATGCATACAAGTCCGAAAAGGAGAAAAAGATGATTTTATTGCTTGGTTCAGAGGCTTATTCGCCGTTCAGGATGGACGCATTGAAGGACGCCATCGCGAAGCTGGATCCGAAGTTGGGTCCGGTCGCGATAGACGCCCGGTGGGTGTACGCCCTGGAGCTGACGGCGGAGGCGTTCGACGCCGAAGAACTCAAGCGCGCGGCGATTCTGCTGAACGCCGAAGGGGACTGTCCGGGAGCCGACTTCTACGTGACGCCGCGCAAGGGCACGATTTCGCCCTGGAGCTCGAAGGCGACGGACATCTTCCGGAACTGCGGCCTGAAGAGCATCCTGCGCGTGGAGCGCGGCATCCGGTTCAACGTGAAGTATCTCGCCCCGCAGCCCTGGCACGAACCGAAGGATCTGCGCCTCTCGCCGGGCGCCGCGGTGCTTTACGACAAGATGACCGAGGGCGTCTACACGGATCTTTCGGACCTTTTCGCGGAAGGCGAGCCGCAGCCCGGGCGCACGTATGACGTGCTGGCGAAGGGCGTGGAGGCGATCCGCGCGGCGAACGAGGAGCTGGGGCTGGCGATTTCCGAGCCGGAGATGGCGTATCTCGCCAAGAGTTTCGCCGCGGCGGGGCGGAATCCGACGGATACGGAGCTTGTCATGTTCGGGCAGGTCAACTCGGAGCACTGCCGCCACAAGATTTTCGGTGCGGAATTCATCATCGACGGCAAGAAGCAGAAGCATTCGCTCTTCGAGATGATCAAGAACACGCACAAGAAGCGTCCGCAGGATACGCTCTCGGCCTACTCGGACAATTCGGCGGTGGTGAAGGGCTTCCCGACGGACGTTTTCGCGACGAATCCCAAGACGCACGCCTACGCGTTCCGCAAGGACGAGGTCGACCAGCTCATGAAGGTCGAGACGCACAACCACCCGACGGCGATTTCGCCGTATCCGGGCGCGGCGACGGGCGTCGGCGGCGAGATCCGCGACGAGGCGGCGACGGGCACGGGTTCGCGCACGGTGGCGGGCATCTGCGGATTCATGGTCTCCGACCTGCGCATACCGGGGTATCCGCAGCCGTGGGAGCGGGTGTACGCGGACTTCCCGAAGCGGCTGGCCACGCCGCTGCAGATCATGACGGAAGGGCCCCTGGGCGGCGCGGCGTTCGGCAACGAATTCGGGCGTCCGCAGCTGTGCGGATTCTTCCGCACGTACGAGGGCGAGGTCGCGGGCGAACTGCGCGGCTACCACAAGCCGATCATGCTCGCCGGCGGCATGGGGGTCATCCGCCGTTCGCAGGTCCTGAAGCAGGACGTGAAGGTTGGGGCGCTGATCGTGCAGATCGGCGGGCCGGCGATGCGCATCGGACTGGGGGGCGGCGCGGCGTCCTCCATGATGACGGGGACGAATTCGGAAGCGCTCGACTTCAATTCCGTGCAGCGCGGCAACGCCGAAATGCAGCGGCGGTGCCAGGGCGTCATCGACACGTGCGCGGCGCTCGGACGGGCCAACCCGATTTTCTCGATCCACGACATCGGCGCGGGCGGACTCTCGAACGGGTGCCCCGAGCTCGTGGAAAAGACGGGCGGCAAGTTCGAATTGCGCGCGGTGCACAACGAAGAGAAGTCCATGAGCCCGATGGAGATCTGGTGCTGCGAGGCGCAGGAGCGGTACGTGCTCGCGCTGAAGCCGTCCGCCCGGGCCTTTTTCGAGGAATTGTGCGCGCGCGAGCGGTGTCCGGTCGCGTTCATCGGCGTGGCGACGGGCGACGGACGCCTGGTGCTCGAGGATGCCTACTTCCACAACAACCCGATCGACATGGACATCCAGGTGTTGCTGGGCAAACCGCCGCGGATGGTGCGGGACGTCAAACACGTCAAGGCGCGCCGGGAGCCGACGAACTTCGCGGACGTGAAGCCGATGGAGGCGCTCGGGCGCATCCTGCACCTGCCGGCGGTGGCGGACAAGACGTTCCTCGTCACCATCACGGACCGTTCGGTCACGGGCCGCGTGGCGCGCGACCAGATGGTGGGCAAGTACCAGCTTCCCGCGGCGGATTGCGCGGTGACGACGATGGGGTACAAGACGTACGAGGGGCAGGCGATGTCCACGGGCGAACGCACGCCGGTCGCGCTTCTGGACGGTCCGGCGTCGGGGCGGCTCGCGATCGCGGAAGCGCTGACGAACCTGGCCGCGGCGGACGTCGGGTCCATCGGGCAGGTTCGCCTGTCGGCGAACTGGATGGCGCCGTGCGGCGACCCGGGCGAGGACGCGATCCTCTACGATACGGTGAAGGCGGTCGGCCTGGAGTTCTGCCCCAAGCTCGGCGTGTCGATCCCGGTCGGCAAGGATTCGTGCTCGATGCACACGACCTGGACGGACGCGGCGGGCGAACAGAAAAAGCAGGTGGCGCCGCTGTCGCTTGTCGTGTCGGCGTTCGCGCCGGTGAACGACGTGCGGCTCACGCTGACGCCCGATCTGAAGACGGATCCGGAAGGCGAGTCGTCCTTCCTTATATATGTGGACCTTTCCAACGGGGAATATCCGCTCGGGGCGACGGCGCTCGCGCAGGTCTACGACCAGCTGGGCGATTCCGCCGCGGATGCGGACGCCACGCTTTTGAAGCGCTTCTTCAACGCGATGCAGGAGATCGTGAGGAACAAACTCGCGCTCGCCTACCACGACCGCAGCGACGGCGGTCTCGCGGTCACGCTCGCCGAGATGGCGATCACGGGCGGACGGGGCCTTGTGGCGAAACTGCCGGACGGCGACGTGCTGGAGCAGCTCTTCAACGAGCAGCCGGGCGCGGTTCTGCAGGTCGGCGAGAAGAACGTGGACGCCGTCCTCGGCATCTTCCGCAAGGCGCGCGTACCCGCTTCGCTCGTGGGCGGCGTGTCGCGGGCGTTGCGGACGTTCGACGTGTTCGTCGGTTCGCGGCAGGCGATCAAGACGGACATCACCTGGCTGCGGCGCGCCTGGAGCGAGACGACCTACCGCATGCAGGCCCTGCGCGACAATCCGGTCACGGCGCGGGAGGAATACGACAACGGACTGGACGAGACGGACCCGGGCTTGACCTTCCACCTGACGTACGATCCGGACGTGAAGGTCGCCGCGCCCAAGGGGGCCGGAAAGCCGCGCGTCGCGGTTCTGCGCGAACAGGGCGTGAACGGGCACATCGAGATGGCGGCGGCGTTCGCGCTCGCCGGGTTTGACGCGGTCGACGTGCACATGTCGGATCTGATCGCCGGCCGGGCCGACCTCGCGGACTTCCAGGGGCTCGTCGCGTGCGGCGGGTTCAGCTACGGCGACGTGCTGGGGGCCGGTTCGGGCTGGGCACGTTCCATCCTCTTCAACGACAGGCTGAAGACGATGTTCAAGACCTTCTTCGCGCGGCCGGACACCTTCTCGCTGGGCGTCTGCAACGGTTGCCAGATGCTTTCCCAGCTGAAGGACATCATCCCCGGCGCCGAGAATTGGCCCAAGTTCGTGCGCAACATCTCCGAGCAGTTCGAGGCGCGGTACGCGACGATCGAGATCGAGCCGTCGCCTTCCATCTTCTTCAAGGGCATGGAGGGCTCGCGCCTGCCGATCGCCGTGGCGCATGGCGAAGGGCGCGTGTGGACGGACGGGACGGTGCCGTCGATCTGCGCGGCGCACTATGTGGACGGGCGGGGGCTGGCCACGACGCGCTACCCCTACAACCCGAACGGCTCCATGGGCGGGCAGACGGCGTTCACGACGGCGGACGGACGCGCCACGATCATGATGCCGCATCCGGAACGCGGTTTCCGCGCCTGCCAGCTGAGCTACAACCCGGGCGTTTTCAAGGTCGACGGACCGTGGATGCGGATGTTCCGCAACGCCTACGCCTTCGCGAAGGCGCAGATGATGTAAAACCAGAAAGGGCAAAAAGATGAACGAGATTCCCTACAAGACCTATTTGGGCGAGAACGAATTGCCGACCGCCTGGTACAACATGCGGGCGGACATGAAGCAGAAGCCGGCGCCGATGTTGGATCCGGCGACGCACGCGCCCGTGACGGCGGAGCAGCTCGAGAAGATCTTCTGCAAAGAGTGCGTGCGGCAGGAGCTGGACGACAAGACGGCCTACTTCCAGATTCCGGAAGAAGTGCTCAAGTTCTACAAGATGTACCGTCCCTCGCCGCTGATCCGCGCCTACTTCCTCGAGAAGGCGCTCGGGACGCCCGCGCACATCTACTACAAATTCGAAGGGAACAACACGTCGGGCTCGCACAAGCTCAACAGCGCCATCGCGCAGGCGTACTACGCCAAGGCGCAGGGCATCACGGACGTGACGACCGAGACGGGCGCCGGGCAGTGGGGGACGGCCCTTTCGATGGCGAGCGCATTCTTCGGGCTGAGGTGTCACGTCTACATGGTGAAGTGCTCGTACGAGCAGAAGCCGTTCCGCCGCGAAGTCATGCGCACCTACGGGGCGGACGTCACGCCGTCGCCTTCGATGAAAACGGCGATCGGGCGCAAAATCAACGCCGAGCATCCGGGAACGACCGGGTCGCTGGGGTGCGCCATCTCGGAGGCGGTCGAGGCGGCCGTCACCCTGCCGAATGCGCGCTACCTGCTGGGCAGCGTCCTCAACCAGGTCTGCCTGCACCAGTCCATCATAGGGCTCGAGACGAAGACGGCGCTGGACAAGTTCGGCGTGAAGCCGGACGTGATCATCGGGTGCGCGGGCGGCGGATCGAATCTCGCCGGGCTCATCGCGCCGTTCATGCGCGAGAAGCTCCGCGGCGAGTCCGACTGCCGGATTGTCGCGGTCGAACCGGCGAGCTGCCCGTCCTTCACGCGCGGACGCTTCGCGTACGACTACTGCGACACGGGGCGGGTCTGTCCGCTCCAGAAGATGTACACGCTCGGCAGCGGGTTCATCCCGTCCGCGAACCACGCGGGCGGCCTGCGCTACCATGGCATGAGCGCGACGCTGTCGGAGCTCTACCACCAGAAGATGCTGGAGGCGGTCAGCTACGAGCAGACGAAGGTCTTCGAGGCGGCGACGTATTTCGCGCGCGTCGAGGGCACGTTGCCGGCGCCTGAATCGTCCCACGCCATCCGCGCGGCGATCGACGAGGCCCTGCGGTGCAAGGAAACGGGGCGCGCGGAGACGATCGTGTTCGGGCTGACGGGCACGGGCTACTTCGACATGTACGCGTACGCCGCGTACAACGACGGCACGATGACGGACTATGTCCCGACGGACGCCGATCTCGAGAAAGGGTTCGCGGGGCTGCCGCGCATCTGACGGGGGCAGGCGGAGGGCTCGCTTCAGGATGGACGGAGGCGCTTGAAGATATTGTATCTATTCATCGACGGCGTGGGAATGCGCCCGGCGGCGACCGACAATCCCGTGAACGTGGAGGTCTGCCCGACCCTGTGTCGGCTTGTCGCGCGCCACGGCAAGCCGATAGACGCCTGTTTGGGCGTGGAGGGCCTCCCGCAGTCCGCGACGGGGCAGGCGACGATGTTCACGGGCGTGAATTGCCCGCAGGCGATGGGACGGCATTGCGAGGGGTTCCCCGGGCCTTCTCTGCGCGCGATCATCCAGACGGACAACATTTTCCTGGAACTCGCGAAGCGCGGCAAGAAGGTCAAGTTCGCCGACGGGTTCCTCGTGGAGAGCTCCGCGGAAATCGCCGCGCGGCGTTTCAAGAGCGTCACGACCGTCATGGCGCTTACGGTGCCGGAGACGATTTCGACTTTGGCGGACGTCCAGAACGACCGCGCGCTGATGCAGGATTTGACGCGCGAAACGATTCAGGATCGCTATCCGGACATTCCCGTCATCACGCCCCAGCGCGCCGCGGTCCAGCTGTACAGGCTCGCGGCGCAGAACGATTTCACGCTCTACGAGTTCTTCCAGACGGACGTGTCGGGCCATTCGATGGACTATGCGCGCGCATGCGCGGTTCTGCGCACCTACGACACGTTCCTGATGACGCTTGTGCGGTTTACGGAGGCGGCCGGCATAACGCTCGTCATGACGGCCGACCACGGAAATATCGAGAACATGAGCGAGCGGGGCCACACCCGCAACCCGGTTCCTTTCATCGTCTACGGCCCGGGAGAGCGGGCGATACGCGCGCGCGTCGCTTCCCTTGCCGACGTCACGCCGGCGCTTCTCGCGGCGTATGACGGGAAACCGGGAGCCGCTGCGAATTGAAAGTAGGAGAGTAAAGATGACGCGAAAGACAATCAAGAGACCGGAGTTCCAGGCGCCGATGAGCGCCCTGTTCGAGATTTACGAAGGCATTGCGGGGAAGCCGGATGTCGTCTCCATCGCCTGGGAACGCGAGGGAGGCAAGATCTACCGCTATGATTTGCCGATTCCAAGGCGTCTCGATCCTGTTGCCCTCCGCGCCGTCGCGCACGTCGTAGAGCGTATCGCGAAGTTCATCGTCTGGGCGGCGGGCGGCTGGAAGCTTTACCTGTCGGGTCCGGACGAAATCGTGCGGCCTATTGCGCGGGCCTACACGCCCAGGGGTGCGCGTGCGTTCGACTGGGATTTCTTCACGTCCATTTACGGGCGTCCCGTGGAAGCGGTCGTCGTGCCGCATTCGAAGATGCCGGAAATGTCGGAGAAGCCGCAACGCGTGAAGACGGTGGCGGACGGATGCCGCATCGGGTTCGACCTCGGCGCGTCGGATTTCAAGATTTCGGCGCTCAAGGACGGCGAGGTGGTGTTCTCCAAGGAGTTCCCGTGGGATCCGCGCAATGCACCCGACCCGGCCTACCATTACGCGAAGATAACGGAAGGCTTGAAGGAAGCCGCGGCGGCGTTGCCGCGCGTGGACGCGATCGGCGGTTCCACGGCCGGAACGCTCGTCGGGCAGAAGATGGGCATCGCCTCGCTCTTTCGCGCGGTCAAGGAGCAGAATCCGGACAAGTTTCCCGAGGCGCAGAACCTCTTCTTCCGCCTCGAGAAGGATTGGGGCGTACCGTTCGCGATCTACAACGACGGCGACGTCACGGCGCTCGCGGGCATGATCACGATGGGACGCAAGGGCATCCTCGGCGTGGCGATGGGGTCGTCCGAGGCCGTCGGCTATGTCGATCCGAAGGGTGCGATGACGGGACGGATCAGCGAACTTGCGTTCGCGCCGGTCGATTTCAATCCGAAAGCGCCGCGCGACGAATGGAGCGGCGACGCGGGCGTCGGCGCGATGGCGTTCTCGCAGCAGGCCGTCAACTGGCTCGCGGAGGCCGAGGGTTTCGCGTTCCCGGAGAAAATGGCGCTGCCGGAGCGTCTGAAAACCGTGCAAGCGGCCGTCGAGAAGGGCGATGCGCGCGCCGTGCGGGTTTTTGTCGAAATCGGACGCTTCCTTGCGCACGCGATTCCCTGGTACCACGAGTTCTACGATTATTCCAACATGATGGTTCTGGGCCGCGTGACCTCGGGCCTGGGCGGAGAACTCATCCTGGAGACGGCGCGTACGCTCCTGAAAGATGTCTACCCCGAATGGGCGGAAAAAATTGATGTCTTCATGCCGGACGAGACGGCTCGCCGCTTGGGGCAGTCGGTCGCCGCGGCGCAGATTCCGCAAATCAGGAAGGGCAAACGCTGATATGGACGGCTGTACTTGTTCCGCCGAAGAATTGGCGCGGGAGGCGCGCGCGCTCGGGATCGCTGACGCGACGGACATCTCGCGCTACGGCGCGGGCCACATCAACGACACATACAAGGTCGAGACGGCGCACGGTGCGCGCTACATCCTGCAACGCGTGAACACGGCGATCTTCGACCCGGTCAAGCTGAAGCGCACGATTTTGCGCGTCACGGAATTCCTCAAATCGAAAGGCGTGCCCTCGCTGGAGGTCGTCGCCTACGAGAATCCGTGGCGGATCTTCAAGTTTCTGGAGGGATACACCTCGCATGAAGTCGTAAGCGAGCCTTCGCAGGCGTATGTCGTCGGGCGCGCGTTCGCGAAGTTCCAGAATGATTTGGCGGACATGCCCGGACCGCGGCTGGACGAGATCATCCCGAAATTCCACGATACGCCGGACCGATTGCGCCAGCTGGACGAAGCCAGGCGGGCGGACGTCATGGGACGTGCGGCATCCGTCGCGGAGGAATTGGCGTTTGTGGACGCGCGCCGCGCGCAGGCCGGACGGATCGTGTCGCTCATGGCGTCCGGCGAAATCCCCGAGCGGGTGACGCACAACGACACGAAGATCAACAACGTGCTGACGGCCCCCGACGGAACGGCGGTCGTCGTCGATCTGGATACGGTCATGCCCGGGTCCGCGCTGTACGACTTCGGCGACATGGTGCGCACGGCGACGGCCTCCGCGGCGGAAGACGAAAAGGATCTGTCGAAGGTGGGTTCCAAGAAGGCGTACTTCGAAGCATTGGCGCAGGGTTATCTGGAAGGCGCCCGGTTCCTCAACGAAGCGGAGCGCGCGAACCTCGTTTTCGCCGGACAATTGTCGACTTTCGAGGTCGGCGTGCGTTTTCTGACGGACTATCTCGCCGGCGACACCTATTTCCACACCGACTATCCGGAACACAATCTTGTGCGCGCGCGCAACCAGTTCCGGATGGCCGAGTCGTTGGAGTCGCAAGCCCCGGCGTACGAGGCAATCATTAAAAGCATACTAAAAGGAAAATAAGTGCAAATGAAAAACAAGAAATTGTTTTTGGTGGCTGCGACCGTGATGGGCGCGGCGGGTGTTTTTGCGGAAGCCGCAAGCGGCGGCTCTGCGGGCGCGGCGGTCTTCCGGCCGGAAGAACTTTCGCTTGCGCACAAGATGACGCTTTTGGCGCTGCAGGTCGGGCTTATCCTGTTCGCGGCGAAAATCGGCGGCGTCCTGGCGTCGCTGTTGAAACTTCCTTCCGTTCTGGGCGAGCTTGCGGCGGGCATTTTGATCGGCCCCTGGTGCTTGGGCGGGATCGGCTTTGGGGATGGGCTCTTCAAGTATGGACTCTTTCGCGGAGCCGAGCTCCAGATGATCGCGGACGCGACGGGCAACACGCCGTTTGCCGTGACGCCCGAACTGTACGGCATCTGCACGATAGCGAGCGTCGTTCTCTTGTTCCTCTCGGGCATCGAGACGAATCTCAAGATGTTCCTCAAGTTCGCGTTCGCGGGGTCGCTCGTGGGCATCGGCGGCGTCGTGGCGAGCTTCCTCTTCGGCGACCTGTGCGCCGTCTATTTCCTGCCCAAGTTCCTGCCCGACACGTTCGGCTACATCGCGAACGACGTGGCGACGAAGGGTCTTCTGCACGCGGTCATGGATCCCGCGCCGATGTTCATGGGCATCATGAGCACGGCGACGTCGGTCGGCATCACCGCCCGCATCCTTTCTGAGCGCCGCAAGATGGACAGCGCGGAAGGCGTGACGATCATGGCGGGCGCCGTAATCGACGATGTGCTGGGAATCATCGTCCTCGCAATCGGAATGGGCATCATCGCGGCGCAAGCGAAGGCGACGAGCGCCGGCGGGCAGGGCGTCCAGTGGGCCGCCATCGGCATGGTGGCCTTGAAGGCGTTCGGCATTTGGCTGGGCGGCACGATCGTCGGCATTGTCCTGGCGCGGCGCATTTCCTGGCTTCTGAAACTCTTCAAGAGCCCGCTTTCCATCGCGACGTTGGCGTTCGGTCTTTCCCTCATCATTGCCGGCGCGTTCGAGGCCATGGGGCTCACGCTTATCATCGGCGCGTATGTGATGGGCCTTGCCTTGAGCCGCACGGACATCAAATATCTGGTCCAGGAGAACCTGCAGCCCGTCTACTCCTTCCTTGTGCCGGTTTTCTTCTGCGTGATGGGCATGATGGTCGACTGCCGCGCGCTTTGTTCGCGTCCGGTTCTGGAGTTCGGCGCGATATACACCGCACTGGCCATTTTGGCGAAAGTGATTGGATGCGCCATCCCTTCCCTGTTCTGCGGATTCAACGTCCGTGGCGCGGTGCGCGTCGGCGCAGGCATGATTCCGCGCGGTGAAGTGGCTTTGATCATTGCGGGAATCGGCGTGTCGACGCTGGTGAACGGCAAGCCCATTCTGAGTCCCGAGGTGTTCGGCATCGGCATTTTGATGACGCTCGTCACGACGCTCGTCGCGCCGCCGGCATTGGTGGGTTTGTTCGTCTCGCACAAGAGCGGCGTGCGCCATCCGAAGGAATCGACGGCGGGCTCGCGCGAAATCTGCCTGGAGATGAGTTCGCCGGAAGTCGCGGACTACATGCTGGAGAAGCTTGTCGCCGAATTCCGTTCGGAAGGCTTCTTCACCTGCCTGCTTTCGCAGGAAGGCGCCATCTGGGAAATCACCATGGACGGCATAGAGATCGCGCTCCGCCGCGAGGACAACCGCATTTGCGTGCAGTGCACGCCCGCCGAGGAGGCCATGGTCATGACGGCCTGGATGGAGGTCGCCAGCCGCATGAACGACCTCGCGCGCGAAATCGCCAAGCCCATCCGCAAGGAAGACATGGGCAAAATGCTCGAGTCCATGAATGCGGCCGAGAAAGGACATGAAGGCGTGCGCGGATACTTGCGCCGCTTCGTTATGATCCCCGATTTTTCCGCCTCTACGAAGGAGGAGGCCATTGGCAAGCTGGTGGCCGAGATTGCCCATGCCTGCCCGGAGCAGGTCCCGGACGCCGCGGCCGCGGTGAAGGCGGTCCTGCGGCGCGAAGCGTCCATGCCGACCGGATTGGATCATGGCATCGCCGTGCCCCATGGGCGGGATCCTTCCGTGAAGGGCATCGTCGGCGCCGTGGCGATCGTCTCGCCGAACGCCTCGATCGCCGACTACGAGACGATAGACAACAGCGCCGTGCGCATCCTCGTGCTGACCCTGGCGAACGATGGCGGGCAGACGCCTTACCTTAAATTGATGAGCTACATCTCCCGCGCACTCCGGGCGAACGGCGGCGTGGAGCGCCTGGCCGCGTGCCGGACGGTGGATGAAATGCGCCGATTCTTCAAGCATACGAAATGAACGAAGCGGATACGTTTGCCGCGATCGCGACGCCGCCCGGCCAAGGAGGTGTCGCAATCGTGCGCGTGACGGGGCCCCGTGCGTGGGCGATCGGCAAGGCCCTCACCGGCAAGGAAATGGAGCCGCGCGTCGCGCAATTCGCGCACTTCAAGTCCGCCGGCGGGGCGCTTCTGGACAATGGTCTCGTTTTGCCCTTCAAGGCTCCCCATTCCTATACGGGCGAGGATGTCGTGGAGTTCCACTGCCATGGCGGCCGCATCGCGCCGCAACGCGTTCTCGAGGCGTGCTATGCCGCGGGGGCTCGTCCGGCGCGGCGGGGCGAGTTCACCTATGCTGCCTTCATGAGCGGGAAGATATCCTACGAACAGGCGCAAGGCGTGTTGGATCTCATCAATGCGCGCACGGTGCGCGCGGCGGATGCGGCGCTCGCGACCATGGCCGGATATTCGTCGGTGAAACTGCAGGTGCTTTACGCGGCCCTTGTCGAGCTGGCCGCGCGCGTGGAGTTTACGCTGGATGTGGACGAGAACGCGCTGCCGGAGGGCTTCTGGGCGAAATTGGGCAGGGATTGCGAGAAATGCGCGGAGCGGTGCGCGGAGGACGTCGTCTTTCTCCGTCGTCGGCGGATTTTGCGCGAAGGGGCGCTCGTCGTCCTGGTGGGTCCGCCCAACGCCGGAAAGAGTTCCCTCATGAACGCATTGCTCGGGGAGGCGCGCGCCATCGTGAGCGACACGCCCGGCACGACGCGCGACACGATAGAGGAAGGCCTCGACGTCGACGGGTGGCCGATTCGCCTCGTGGATACGGCGGGCTTGCGAGAAACGACGGACCTCGTCGAGGCCGAAGGGGTCCGTCGTACGCGGGATCTCGCGCAGAAGGCTGAGATTTTGCTGAATCTCGATCCCGATCCGCAGGGTCCCTGCGCGCCGAACGAGATACGCCTGCACGCCAAGTGCGACCTCGGGCGCGGGACGGGCTTGAACGTTTCCGCCAAGACGGGAGAGGGGCTGGACGGCCTGCGCCGCGCCATGGCGGAAAAACTCGTCTCCCGGATGCCCGTGCCGGACGAATTCCCTCCGGATGAGACCGGGCAGGCCCAGGCGTCCCTGTTGGCGGCCCAATCCGCCGTCCTGTCCGCCCGGAAGCATGCGGACGCGCATGACGCCGTTTTGGCGGGGAACGCTCTCCGGGAGGCGTGCGGGCACATCGGCGGCCGCATCGGCAGGCTCTATTCGTCCGATATGCTGGATCGGTTGTTTTCCCGGTTTTGCGTCGGGAAATAGCCGTTTCGGCTTGGGCGCGATGCCAAATATTAAGTAAGGGATGGTACATATGAGAATGAAAACGATCTGCCTTTTCGCGGCGTTTGGCTGGGCGCTCGCCACCTGGGCGGGCGCGGGCGAACCCTGCCCCAAATACGTCTTCCTGTTCATAGGGGACGGCATGTCCGTCCCTCAGCGGATGCTCGCGGAAGAGTTTTCGCGCAAGGCGGGCCGCGGCCCCCTCGCGATGAACGCGCTTCCCGTGCAGGGCACCACGCGCACCTGTTCGTCGAGCTCCCTGGTGACGGATTCCGCCGCGGCGGCCACGGCGATAGCGTGCGGCGTGAAGACGTGGAACGGCGCCGTCGGCGTCGATACGAACGGGGCGCCCGTCCCGTCCTGCGCCGTCGCGGCGCGGGCGGCCGGCCGCAAGGTCGGCATCCTGACGACGGTTACGCTGACCCATGCGACCCCCGCCGGATTCTACGCCCACCGGGCCCACCGGGGTGACACGGACGGCATCGCCAAGGATCTGGCGGACTCGGGCTTCGACTTCTTCGCGGGCGGCGGTCTTTCGGTCCGTACGGATGCGCCGTACGTCTACGCGGCGGAAAAGGGCTACCATATCATATCGAACCGCACGGATTTCCTGGCGTTGAAGCCCGGTTGCGGCAAGATCCTGACGCGGTTCACGAACGGCCCGCTGGCCTATGCGATCGACCGCGGCGATGCGTGCGCGGAGCCCACGCTCGCGGAACTGACGCGTACGGCCATCCATGTTCTTTCGGGCGAGGCCGGGTTTTTCATGATGATAGAGGGCGGGCGTATCGATTGGGCCGGCCACGCGAACGACGCGGCGTCCAATCTGCGGGACGTCCTCGCGCTGGACGACGCCGTGAAAGTGGCGCTGGACTTTCTCGCGCAGCATCCGCGCGAGACGCTTGTCGTCGTGACGGGCGACCACGAAACGGGCGGCCTTTCCATGGGCTTCGCCGGCACGGGCTACGCGCTCTACATGGAGCGCCTCGCGCACCAGGCAATGAGCGCGGCTGCGTTCGATACGCATGTGCGCGCGCTTCTCAAGGCCCGCCCGAACGCGACTTTTGCCGATGTGCAAGACTTGATTTCATCGTCCTTCGGCCTGCGGTTCGCCGCGCCGGACGGCCAGGCTTCCGCTCCCTTGCTGTTGACGGAGAAGGAGCGGGCCGAGCTCGAACAGGCCTTTGCGCACGATCGACGCCTGTACGCCGCGCAGACGGGCGAGAACGCGGCGTACGATGGCGAAAAGCGCTATCGCCTCGGCGGCGCCTGCCGTCTGGTTCTCGCGCACAAGGCGGGCGTCGGCTGGAGCTCGGGCGCCCATACGGCCATGCCGGTGCTCACGACGGCGGCGGGCGTAGGGGCCGAAAAGTTTTCGGGTTTCTATGAGAATACGGAAATTGCGCATATTCTCAAGGCGTTCTGCGTGCCTGCCCGGTAGCGCGCGGCGGTTTGTCGCGCTCGTCGCCCTCCTTCTCGCCACCGCGGCGCTTTGGCGCATGCCCGGTGCGCGGCCGCTCGTGGACGACGCCAACCGGGCGCGCGTCGCGCGGGTATTGTCGGTGGACAACGCCGATTTGGACGTGCATGGGCTTCTGGAATTCGGCACGCAACATTTGACGGTCTCGGTCGACGGCGTCGTCTACCGGGCGGAAAACGAGATGCGTGCCCAAATGGAACTCGACAAGAAGTTCGCGCCCGGCGACAAGGTGCTCGTCGTTTTCCCTCCCCGTGCCGGAAAGGACGCGTTGCTTGTGGCGCGCGACCATTGGCGGCTCGGCTGGGGCGTCGTGTTCCTGTCCGCGTTCGCGCTGTTCTTGTGCGCCTTTGGCGGTTGGGTCGGCGTCAAGGCGTTGTTCAGCTTCCTGTTCGGCTGTCTCGTCCTCTGGAAGCTCCTCGTGCCCCTCGTCCTGGCGGGGTGGCCCGCGTCGCCGCTCGCCTTTGCCGTCACCGCCTTCCTGACGGCGGTCATCATGTATCTTGTCGCCGGTTGCACCCGAAAGGGACTCGCGGCATTCCTGGGAGCCATGTTGGGCGTGGCGGCCTCCCTCGCCCTCGCGCACGTGTTCGGACGGCTCATGCAGGTGAATGGCGCGACCATGCCGTTCGCCGGACAACTCCTCTATTCGGGTTATGCCAACCTCGATTTGCGCGACATCTTCATCGGCGCGATCGTCCTGGCGTCCTCCGGTGCGGTCATGGACCTGGCCATGGATATCGCCTCGGGCGTCTGCGAAGTAAAACGGCACAATGCCGCGCTGGGCTTCGCCCCGCTCCTGCGCGCCGGCGTGCGCATCGGCCGCAGTGTGACGGGGACGATGACGACCACGCTTCTGCTGGCGTACTCCGGCGGCTACTTGACGCTCCTCATGGTCTTTGCCGCGCAGGGGACGCATCCCGTGGACTTCCTCAATTCGACGCTTGTCTCCGCGGAACTCGTCAAAACGCTCGTGGGCAGTTTCGGCTTGGTCCTCGTGGCGCCCTTTACGGCCCTCGTGTCGGCATGGCTGTACGGCCGTCGCGCGGCGTCCTGAACGCGCTGCGTCGCAAGGCGGTCCGCGCCTGAGGCAGCCGCGTCTAGACGAAAAGGGGGTCTCCCGCCGTGCGGCGGGGGATTCTTCTTTTTTGTCCTCTCGCGGGTTCCCCGCCGGATCTTCCGGGACGGACGCATCTCTTGCGCCTGCCATCTGCCGGAAACCGCGGTCTTTTCTCCTTCTCTTGCCGATACCCGGCGTCGGGCCGGGTCGACGACCGTGTTTCGGACAGGGTGGATCGGTCTTCGCGAAGGTCGACCCCCCGACTTCGCGAAGGTCGACCCCCCAACTTCGCGAAGGTCGACCCCCCTATCTTCGCGAAGGTCGACCCCCTATCTTCGCGAGGCCTCCGGGATTT
>DJRS01000027.1 GCA_002440145.1 Verrucomicrobia bacterium UBA6354 | reverse complement strand
AAGGAATTCTATGAGGATTCCGCGGATGGCGTTTCCTCCAGTTCCACCCCTCTGGTATCGATTCCGGAACTTACGGATATTCCGCACGTTCCGGTTGAGAATCTGTCTTTTGATGCTTCGGAAACCACGGAATCGCCCGATACGCAGAGCACGATGCTGCAGGATGGAACGGCATCGTCCGGCGCATCCGAAGAGACGCAAGCTATTACGCAGGCTCTGCCGCTGGATGCTGGAACTCCAGACGATGACGCTCAGGGCTTGTCTGCGAGCGATGCCGACGCATTGACCCAAGTGCTTGGTTCCGCGGTTGAACCTTCAACTGGAATAGAGGATCTCGAACAGCTGGCCAAGGAAGATCCAGAGCATGATCCGCTTAAGATCGTTCCAGCTCAGCCGAAGAAAGAGTCTTCCTCGCAAGGCAAACGTACCGCCATCGCCATTATCGCCGCGATCGTGGCTGCCGTGGTTGCCGTCGTCGGTATTCTTGTGGCACGTAACAAAATCGACAGCAAAGAGAAACGTGCGGCGGTTGCAGTCTGCCAAAAGGCGAAGGATAAGTATCTCAACGCCAGCCAGAAGCTGCAGGATGCCGTCAAACAGGCGGCCGATTTGCAGAACACTGCATCGAATCAGGTGGCGGACACAACCACGATTGAGCAGCTGAACAAGGCTGTCAATAAGGCTCAGAATCTTGAGGCCGCCAGCGATTGCTCGGTATTCCAATCCGAAACCGCGCTGCGCACGCATGCCCGTAACATGAGCAAGCAAGTAGGGGCCATCAAGAAACAAACCAAGGCCATTACAACTGCGGCGACAGCTGTCGCGTCCAGCAAGAAAGCGCTGAACGTGACCAAGACGAACGCTTCATTGCGGAAGGCCATTGCCGATGCCCGGACGTTGCTTGCCGATTCCGAGGGTGCGGTTGCGGACGAATCGACACGTGACGCGCTTGCCGAGGCGATTGATGCGGCCCAGAAGCTCATCGACGGCAAGAGCACTGATGTTGCCGCCATGCAGAACGCGTCGAAAGTGCTTTCCTCGTCTTCTGATGCGGTGAACAAGTCGGTGGAGGAACAGGCCGCAGCCACTGCCCAGGCGAATGCGAATTCCAATTCCGATTCCAACCTGAACACTGATACAGGAACCACAAATCAGCCTGGTTATTCGTACACATGGCAGCCGGGATCTTCTACTCCGGCCACTCCGACTACTCCGACTGAGCCGACCACTCCGACTGAGCCGACCACTCCGACCACACCGACTGAGCCGACCACACCGACCACTCCGACCACACCGACTGAGCCGACCACACCGACCACACCGACTGAGCCGACCACACCGACTGAGCCGACCGAATAACAAACTACGCTAAAAAGTTGCTTCAGATGTGATAAATAGCTATCACTGGAATTCGGCGTGCTTTGTTTTTTTTTGGGGGGGGGGGGGCGTCGCGTCCTGGCGCGCGGCATACCTTCACCCATGCCACGTCTACCACACCCCCACGGCAGGGGCGCGCCGCCCCCATGGGGGCGGTTCTTGCGGGCTCTGGCCTTCCGCTTTCCCAACCGATCTTTCTCCTTTTTGACCCTCGCTCTCCACAACATCGGAACGACCTGTTCCGGGTGTCTCACCCTATTGTACACTTTTCGGGCGAATTCCATATTCACGGGCGGGCTGAATTTTGGTATAATATGGGGTTATGAACGACGACGAGAAAACGGTGCCGGCTGCGGGCGGATACAATGCGGCGAACATCCAGGTTCTGGAGGGCATGGAGGCGGTGCGCAAGCGTCCGGCCATGTACATAGGCGACACGGGCGAGCGCGGCTACCACCACCTGGTGTACGAGGTGGTGGACAACTCCATCGACGAGGCGCTGGCCGGGTACTGCACGCAGATCGACGTCATCATCAATCCGGACGGCTCGCTGACGGTGGCGGACAACGGGCGCGGCATACCGGTCGACATGCACCCGACGCAGCACCGTCCGGCCATCGAGGTCGTGCTGACGGTTCTGCACGCGGGCGGCAAGTTCGACGGGTCGAACTACAAGGTTTCGGGCGGGCTACACGGCGTGGGCGTTTCGTGCGTGAACGCGCTTTCGGACTGGATGAAGGTGGAGGTCAAGCGCGGCGGGAAGATTCACCACATCGAGTTTTCGCGCGGCCACGTCACCCAACCCCTGACGATCGTCGGGGAATGCGGGAGCGAGACGGGCACGCGCGTCACGTTCTTCCCGGACCACACGATCTTCTCGTGCCACGCCTTCAAGTGGGAGATCCTCTGCAACCGGTTGCGCGAGCTGGCGTTCCTGAACAAGGGCGTCACGATACACTTCCGCGACGACGAGGGCGAGGCGCACCACGAGGAGACGTTCCATTACGAGGGCGGGCTCGACCAGTTCGTGGAGTTCCTCAACCAGAACAAGAAGCCGCTTTCGCCGGTCATCCATTTCGAGGGGCAGAAGCAAGGCCTCACGGGCCTTGTGCAGGCCGAGGTCTCCATGCAGTACACGGACAGCTACTCCACCCTGGAGCAGACCTACTGCAACAACATCCACACCGTCGAGGGCGGCACGCACCTGTCGGGCTTCCGCCGGGCGCTGACGGCGACGATCAACAAGTACGGGGCGGACAACAACCTCATCAAGGCGAAAGACCAGCTGACGGGCGAGGACATGCGCGAGGGCCTGACGGTCATCGTGAGCGTGAAGGTTCCGCAGCCCCAGTTCGAGGGCCAGACGAAGACCAAGCTGGGCAACGGCGAAGTGGACGGCATCGTCTCCTCCATCGTCTCCGACAAGCTGATGACGTTTTTCGAGGAGAATCCGGCCGTCGCGAAGACGATCATCGAAAAGACGCTTTTGGCGGCCCGTGCGCGGGAAGCGGCCCGTGCGGCGCGCGATTCGACGCGCCGCAAGGGCGTCATGGACGGGCTTTCGCTGCCGGGCAAGCTGCGGGACTGCTCCGAGCGGGATCCGGCGAAGACCGAGCTGTATCTCGTGGAAGGCGATTCGGCCGGCGGTTCGGCGCAGTCCGGCCGCGACCGGGCGACGCAGGCGATCCTGCCCCTGCGCGGCAAGGTGCTGAACGTCGAGAAGGCGCGCGTGGACCGCATGCTCGCCAACGCCGAAATCCGCACGCTCATCACGGCGATCGGGTGCGGCTTCGGCGAGGAGTGGGACATCTCGAAGGCGCGCTACCACAAGATCGTCATCATGACCGATGCGGACGTCGACGGCGCGCACATCCGCACGCTTCTCCTGACCTTCTTCTTCCGCAAGATGCCGGAGCTGATCGAGAAGGGCTACGTCTACCTCGCCCAGCCGCCGCTCTACAAGGTCGAGCGCAAGAAAAGGACGGAATACGTCCTCACGGACGGCGAATTGACGTCCAAACTCCTGACGCTCGGGCTGGACGATTTCGAGGTGAAGGGCAAGGACGGCACGGTCCTGGACGCGGCGAAAGCGAAGGAACTCATGACGCTTCTGGCGGAAATCGAGGCGACGGCCAAGATGGTGGAGGAGCGCGGCTTCGATCCCGCCGTGCTGGTGCACGACGAAAACGCCCAGGGTTCGGGCGCCTCCATGCTGAAAAAGCAGTTTTCCTCGCTTTCGGCGTACGGGTGGGGTCCGGACGACTGGTTTGCGGGCGCGCTGCCCAAGCTCTTGGACGACGTGCGGGCGCACGGCAAGCAGGGACTTTCGATCTACCGCTTCAAGGGCCTGGGCGAAATGGACGCCGACGAGCTCTACGACACGACGATGAATCCGGCCAAGCGCCACATGCTGCGCGTGCAGTCGTCCGACGCGGCCGCGGCGGACCGGATGTTCTCGCTTCTGATGGGCGACGAGGTCGAACCGCGGCGCAAATTCATCGAGGAAAACGCGCTGAACGTGCGCAATCTGGACTTCTAAGAGGATGAACATGGAAAACGAATCGGATACGTCTCGTCATTTTCTGAGACAATGGATCGAGAAGGACGTCGCCGAAGGGCGCACGGGCGGGCTTGTCGTCACACGCTTCCCGCCGGAACCGAACGGCTACATCCACATCGGCCACGCCAAGGCCGTCTGCGTGGACTTCGGCATGGCGGAGCTCTTCGGCGGGCAGTGCCACCTGCGCATGGACGACACGAACCCGACGAAGGAAAGCGTCGAATTCGCGGAAAACATCAAGCGCGACATCCGTTGGCTGGGCTTCCAGTGGTCCGGTCCGGGCGACGGCGAAGAGCCGGGCTACTACTACGCGTCGAACATGTTCGACAAGATGTATGCGATCGCCGAGACGCTGATCGAGAAGGGCCAGGCCTACTGCTGCAATCTGACGCAGGAGGAGTGGAAGGCGTACCGCGGCGTTCCCGAAAAGCCGGGCAAGCCCAGCCCCTCACGCGACACGACGCCCGAGCGGAATCTCGCGATCTTCCGCGACATGAAGGCGGGGAAGTACGCGGACGGCGAGTGGTGCCTGCGGGCGAAGATCGACATGGCCTCGCCGAACATCCACTTCCGCGATCCGGTCCTGTACCGCATCCGCCACGTGCCGCACTACCGGCTGGGCGACAAGTGGTGCATCTACCCGATGTACGATTTCGCGCATCCGATCGAGGACGTGCTGGAGGGCGTGACCCACTCGATGTGCACGCTCGAGTTCGAGGTTCACCGTCCGCTCTACGATTGGGTGGTGGATCGCCTGGACGAGATGGGGCTTCTGCCGGTGCGCAACGGCGTGAAGATCCGCTCGCAGCAGCGTGAATTCGCGCGCCTGAACATCACCTATACGGTCATGTCCAAGCGGTTGCTGCTGAAGCTCGTGACGGAAAAGCACGTGTCGGGGTGGGACGATCCGCGCATGCCGACGGTGTGCGGCATGCGGCGGCGCGGCTTTACGCCGGGGGCCATCCGCGAATTCTGCGCACGCGTCGGGGTCTCGAAGACGGAAAGCGAAAGCGAGCCGGCGCTTCTGGAGTGGTGCGTCCGCGAAGAGCTGAACAAGACGGCGGCGCGGCGCCTGGCGGTCCTTGACCCGGTCAAGGTCGTCATCGACAACTGGACGGGCGGCCCGCGCGACGTGGAAGCGCCGAACAATCCGCTGGACCCGGCGTCGGGCGTGCGCAAAGTCCCGTTTGGACGCGAAATCTGGATCGAGCGCGGCGATTTCATGGAAGTGCCGGAAAAGAAGTTCTTCCGTCTGGCGCCGGGACGCGAAGTGCGTCTGCGCGGCGCGTGCATCTTCAAGTGTACGGGCGTCGTCAAGGACGCCGCCGGGGAGATAACCGAGATCCACGGCACGTGGGACGAAGCCTCCTGGGGCGGAAACGCCGCGGACGGACGCAAGGTCAAGGGCACGATCCACTGGGTGGACTGCGCGACCGGCGTCCCGGCGACCTTCCGCCTCTACTCCAGCCTTTTCACGGAGAAAGACCCGCTCAAGGACGGTCCCGAGGAGTTCCTCAAGTACATGAACCCCGATTCCTTCAAGGAAGTGAAGGGGTATGTCGAGCCCGCCCTGGCGAACGCGAAGAGGGAAGAGCGCTTCCAGTTCGAGCGCGTGGGCTACTTTGTCGCGGACGAGAAGGACCATACGCCCGAAGCGCCCGTCTTCAACCGTGCGGTGACGCTGAAGGACTCGTACAAGCCCGCCTAAATCAATCGATAAGAGAATAGAGTATGTTCAAGCCGGTATCCAACAAAGTCGCCTTCCCGAAGATGGAAGAGGACGTCCTCGCTTTCTGGGCGAAAGACGGCACGTTCGGGAAGTCCCTCAAGAAGAACGAGGGCAAGGAACGCTACAAATTCTACGACGGGCCGCCTTTCGCGACGGGCCTGCCGCACTACGGCCACCTTCTGGCCGGCACGATCAAGGATATCGTGCCGCGCTACCAGACCATGCGCGGCAAGTACGTCGAGCGCCGGTTCGGGTGGGATACGCACGGCCTGCCGATCGAGGCGCTGGCCCAGGATGCGCTGGGGATCGCCGGCGCGCCCGAGATCAAGAAATTCGGCGTGGACAAGTTCAACGAACAGTGCCGCTCGATGGTGCTCAAGTACGTCGCCGAATGGCGCAAGACCGTGACGCGCATGGGGCGGTGGGTCGATTTCGACCACGACTACAAGACCATGAACCCCGACTTCATGGAGACCATCTGGTGGGTCTTCAAGCAGCTCTGGAACCAGGGGCGCGTCTACAAGTCGCACCGCATCATGCCCTATTCGTGGAAGCTTTCCACGCCGCTGTCGAACTTCGAGGCGGGCTCGAACTACAAGGACGTGCAGGACCCGACGGTCACCGTGCGCGTGAAGGCGCTTTCAACGGGAAGTCTGAAGTTCCCCGCGGGCGCGCCCGTCTACCTCCTCATCTGGACGACGACGCCCTGGACGCTCCCCGAGAACCTCATGATCTGCGCCGGCGCGTCGATCGACTACGTGGCGGTGCGGGATCTGACGGACGCGGCCCGACCCATCTACGTCATGGCCCAGGCGCGCCTGCCCGTCTACTTCAAAAAGCCGGAGCAGTATGAAATCGTCGCCGAAATGAAGGGTTCGGCGCTCAAGGGCTGGGAATACGAGCCCATCTTCCCCTACTACGCGGCGAAGAAGGCCGAAGGCGCCTTCCGCGTGCTGAACGACGACTACGTCACGACGGACGACGGCACGGGCCTCGTGCACATCGCCCCCGCCTACGGCGAGGACGACTTCCGCGTCTGCAAGGAAGCCGGCATGAACGCCATCGTCGACCCGCTGGACGCGAGCGCGGCATTCGGCCCCGAGATCCCCGAATACCAGGGGCGCTTCTGCAAGGATTGCGACAAGGACATCATCAAGCGCCTCAAGGCGGAAGGCAAGCTCGTCCACCAGTCCACGATCGTGCACGCCTATCCCTACTGCGACCGCACGGA
>DJRS01000187.1 GCA_002440145.1 Verrucomicrobia bacterium UBA6354 | reverse complement strand
GGACGCGCCGCCGTGCCGGGACGCGCCATTTTCCTCCTTCCCGAATCCGGAATCGTCGATTCGGACGTCCGGGAACGTCTGGCCGCGCTCAAACGCCACGGGGGATTGGGGGCGGGCTTCAATCTCGCCGTCCGCGATCTGGAGTTGCGCGGCGCGGGCGATCTGCTCGGCGCGCGCCAATCGGGGCATATCGCCGCGGTGGGCTTCACGCTCTACTGCCAGCTCCTCCAGCGCGCTGTCGCCAGGCTGAAAGGCGAAAAACCGCCCGAACTCGCGATTGTAAGCCTCAATCTGGACTTTATCGACGCCTCCCCCGCCTCCGAAAACGCCGCGGACGCCGCCGTCCTGCCGTACGGCTACATCGAGGAAGACGCCCAACGCATGGGTTTCATGAAGCGTCTCGCCGAAGCGGCGGATCCCTCGGCCGTACGCGCGATCGCCGAAGAACTCGCCGACCGCTACGGACCCTTGCCGGCGCCCGCCCAGCGCCTGTTGCAAATCGCAAAACTGCGCATCCTCGGCGCGCAGGCCCGTCTCGGACGGATCGACACGAAAGGCGACAAGGCCTTTCTGCGCGACAGGAACCAGGAAATAGCCGGCGTCGTCACCCTGAAAGGGCGCACGGCGGACGCCAAAATCCTGGAACTTCACCGCGCGCTCCGCAAGTTGGCGCGCGATCCTGACGCCGGGCGAAGCATGTGAACCGCCCGCCCGGCGCAAACCGTCACCGTCAAGGGACGGCTTCGCCCGCTTCCCCGGAGGGAGCCCCTTTCGCCGGATTCTCCTTGGGCTTCACGAAATCCTTCCGCGTCTTGGTCAACGCTTCCGCCGCATAGGACGAAATCGTATAGGTCCAAGGGCCGTCGTCAAGCTTGAAGTAGCGGTCCGTCCCGCCCTTTACGGCATTGCCCACGCGGGCGACGTGATTCGTGCCGCCTTTGAGCGCCACCGTGCAGACCGCCCCCGTCGCAAAGCCCAAGACGTCCGGCGACGTCCCCGGGTCGACGACGGAAGAGAAATCCAGATAGGAGAGAGCGGAATCGAGCGACCAGGTTTTCGTGGAATCGAGTTCTTCGTCCGCCGCAAGGCCTTCCGCCCGCCATACGCCGTTCGTGTCCTTCGCAAGCGCGAACACGTTCGTGCCCTGCGCAAAAGAAACCTCCTCGACGTCCGCCGCGGGGATGGCGGCGATGCGTGTCGAGCACCACTTCCCGGGAGTCCCGTCGAAAGCCTCCAGCGCGTCGTTCACGAGCACCGTTTCGCCGCGGAAAGCGAGATAGCGTCCGTCGGGATAGGCTCCACCGTACAAGGCGGCCTGCCCCGACGGCTTGCGGAAGTGCGACTCTCCCAAGACGAACGAAGCCAGCGTTTCGCCGTCCGCATTCTTGAGAAAGACCTCCATGGGCGCGGCGATTTTGCGCCCGCGCACGACCTGTCCCACGCGCAAATCGCGCAGTTTCAGCAGGTTGTCGACGAGTTTCGCGCGCTCGGCCGGGTAACCGTAAAGCGAAGAGATCGTCCAGCCCGTGTCGCCCGCGGCGAGCACGAGGTTCGTGCCGATCTCGACGCGGGCGACATCCGCCACGTCGAATGCGGGGGACAGGGCCTTGCCGGCAAGCGCCGGTGCGGCCGGATGCGCCGCGCGTCGCGCGAAATACGCTCCGGCCACAAGCAAAAGAGCCGTCCCGACCAAAAGAAGGATATTTTTCTTTTTCATCTTCGTTTCTTCCTTTTTCGTGCCGCCTTAACGATGCGCCCGGCAGCGCGAACGGCGCACGAGCCCATGGACGATTCCCAGGAAAGCGACCAGCAAAGGCACCATGAGGATGTTCAGGAACTTCAGGCGCGTGCCCAGCCGGTCGATATCGGCCGTCAATTCGCGGCGGACGTTCTTCAACTGGCGATTGGTATCCGCCAGAATCTTGCGGAAGCGCGCCAGCTCGTCCTGCTGGTCGCGGGACATGAGGGCGCGCGCGTCGCCGCCTTTGCCGTTCTGGATAGCTTCCAGACGGCTGCGCGTATCCTGCAAGGCGGTCTCCAGCTCCTGCTCCTTCGCCTGCCACTTTGCGAGCGCTTTCGTCTCAAGTTCGCGCACTTTCGCAAAGGGACGGTCGGCGCGGCCGCGCGAGCGCAGGCCGATCAGTTCCGCGCGCCCGGCAAACAGTTCGATGACATTGGAAAAGAGCGCGAGATTGTCGTTCAGGGGTTGCACCACGAGCCCGAACGGCGTATTCAGGGTCTGCACGCAGAACGAATCGGCGAGGAAGTCCGCGTCGCCGAAGAGAACGACCGTGCCCGTGCCTTCCTTGAGCGCCGAGGCGACCGCATTCGTGCCCGAAGGCCCCTGCGGGAACGCCGTCTTGAAGGTCCCCTCCAACCGGGCGGCCAGGACGTGCGCCTTCCCGTCCGGCTTGAGTTCCCGCTTCATCGCGCCCATTCCGAACTGTGCGGCGCCGCGGTCGACAAGGCAGGAATCGTCCTTTGAGGAAGAGATGACCGGCTCGAACGACAAGCCCTTGTTCGCGCTTTTCCCATCGAAAGCGAAGCTCCCCGCAAACGGCAGCATCACATCCGACACCTGCGCCACGAGCAGATCGTCCGAAGCCATGTTCTTCTCGCCGAGCGTCAAGAACGCCGGATTGTCCTCCACCGTGTTGTTTCCGGCGTTCAACTTGGTGGATGCGGCGAAGTCCGCCACGATCTTGTCCGTCGCGAACGAGACGCCCCACGCCTCGAAGAGCTTTCCGAGGCTGGACGGGCCGTCTCCGCCCCCCATCTGCATCATCATGGGATTCGCATTCCGCCGCGAGGCGATCATGTCGGCGATGTTCATCGGATCCACGCATACGACAAGGCGTCCTCCGCGCAGGACGAACTGGTCGAGCGCATACAGCATCTTGTCGTCCGGGTTCTTGGGATGGACGACCACCAGCGTCTTGACGTCCGGGTCGATCGCCTCGGCCGTCAAGGGCACGCTGCGCACGTCATAGTCCTTCTTGAGTTCGGAGAAGACGGCCCAGCCCGGATTGGGGCGCTGCCCCATCTGCATCGCCATGGGGTTCGCCTCGCCTCCCAGCACGTCCGGCAGCGGGGACATCACGCCAATGACGGGACGCTCGGGCCAGGCGACGCGCGTCACAAGGCGCGTCAGATCGTACTCCAGCGTGGCTTCCGTCCGCGGCGAAAGCATCGGCAGGACCTCCTCGGCGTCTCCGCACACGGCGACGACGCCGCAATAGACGGGCGCCCCGAACGGATTCGGGTTCTGCGGTTCTATGCCATACCGCTGCGCCCATTCCTCGGCGTCCGAATCGGGCTTGGGGTCGTAGACTTCCAGCGCGATTTTGCCGCCCGACGCGCGCACGTATTCGCCCAGCAGGTTCTCCACGCGCGCGGCGTACGTCTTGAGGTTCGGCGGCATGTCGGCCGCGGACGCGCTCACGTAGCACTTGACGGTCACCTCGCCGTCCAGTTTCGCGAGAACCGCCTTGGAGCCGTCCGACAGCGAATAGAGACGGTCCGCCGTCAGATCCAGCCGCAACGGCAGGTTGGCGAGGATGACGTTCGCCGCGACGACGATCGCCGCGAGGGCGGCGAGCACGATCGCGCCACCCTTCCGGCGCGGGGAAACCGCATAGTCCGCCGCCGCGAGAGCGAGGACCATGACGCCGACATAGTAGCCGACGTCCGCAAAATCCAGCACGCCGCGCTGCAGCGCCTCGAAATGCGAAAGGAGCGAGCAGCCCGCCACCGCGTCGACAAGACCGGACGGGACGCCCCAATCCGCGAGCGCCTTCACGACGGGCTGGAAGCCCACCAGCAGAAGAGCGAAAACCGCCGCGAGCGAGACGACGAACGAGACGACCGCGCTGCGCGACAGGGTGGAGGCGAAGAGGCCGATGGCCGCCGCGGCGCCCGCCAGCAGAAAGCTCCCGGCGTAGCCGCACGCAACCGCCCCCCAATCGGGCGAACCGAGCCACCCGGCCGTCGCGGGAACGGGGAAGGTCAGCGCCAGGGCGAGTCCGAGGAAGGCCCACGCCGCCAGAAACTTGCCCAGAAGAATCTGCCGCGCCGTCAAGGGCAGCGTCAGCAGAAGCTCCGCCGTGCCCGCGCGGCGCTCGTCCGCCCACAAACCCATGGTGGCCGCCGGCACGAGCAGGAGATAGACCCACGGATGCCAGAAGAAGAACGGTCCGAGATCCGCCTGCCGCCGTTCGTAGAAGAGCGCGACCCCGAAGGTCAGAAAGCCCGTCAACACAAGGAAGGCGACGAGGAACACGTACGCCACGGGCGAGTCGAAATAGGACTTGAACTCCCGGGCGAACACGGCGCGAATGCTTTTCGTTCCTTTCATCTCAAACCTCCTTCTTCATTGTCAGTTCGCGGAACACGACGTCCAGCCGCCCGGACGGATCCTTCGCGCGAAGCGCCGCGGGCGTGCCGTCCGCCTTGATTTCGCCGTCCGCGATCACAAGCGCGCGCGTGCACACCGCGTCCACCTCCTCCAGGATGTGCGTGGAAACGATGATCGCCTTCTCGGGCGCCATGTCCTTTATCATCTGCCGCACGGTGTACTTCTGGTTCGGATCCAGCCCGTCCGTCGGTTCGTCCATGATCAACACGGGCGGATCGTGCAGGATGGCCTGCGCGAAACACGTGCGTTGGCGATAGCCCTTCGAAAGCGTCTCTATCGTCTGGCAGGCGACGGGCCCCAAGTGCGCCTTTTCGATCGCCGCTTCCACGCGCGCTTTCGCCTCGCGCCCCGAAAAGCCGCGGACGTTGGCGATGAAGGCGAGGAAGTCCCGCACCGTCATCGCCCGGTAGCCGGGAGCCGACTCGGGCAGGTATCCCAGGCACGCCTTCGCCGCGACAGGGTCGGCCGTCATGTCATGCCCGCAAATGACGGCACGTCCCGAACTGGGCTGCAAATAGCCCGCTATCATGCGCATCGTCGTCGACTTCCCGGCGCCGTTCGGGCCGAGAAAGCCGAGCACCTCGCCCTTCCCGACGGAAAACGACACGCCCTTCACCGCGGCGAAGGAGCCGAAGTTCTTTTTCAAATTCTCCACTTTCAACATCGTTTCTGCTTCAGTTGGCATAATCCTGCTCCATGTATCCAAAATTCCTTTTGCCGGCTTGCCGATACATTATACCATTCTCCCGGCGGAAGTAAAGCGAAATCGTCCAAATCGCCGTTTCGCGCTGCCGGGGGCTAGAGACTGAACACAAGCCCTGCGCGCGCAAACGTCAAATCGCGGCGGCCGCGCTCGTCCGGGCGCGCCTTGGCTTGGCGGCGGATGTCCGGATCGACGATGGAGAAGTGGGACACCCCCACATAGGCGCTCAGGACGTCGGTTATCCGATAGCGGAGCGTCAACGAGAATGTCGCGGAGTTCGGCCCCGGACGCCACTTCGCCGGCTCCTCCGTCCACTGTCCGAAGCGGCGGCGGTTCCAGCACCGGGGGCCTCCGTCGGAGAAAAGCTCGGGGACCAGCGAAAACCGGGCGGGCAGTTCGAATTCGCGGAAGATGCCGACGCGTATGCCCGGGCAATTGTAGGGAAATTCCATCCAGCGCACGAGCGTGAAGAACGAAAACCACGGCGTGACCAGCGTCTCCCGGTTTATCCATTCCCGGTAGGTGCGCCGGCCGACGCGCGCACCGATCATCTCGTTCCACTGGTACGAAATGCGCGAATCCAGCGACCACCCTTCCGCGAAATCCCACGTATAGCCGTACTGCAGCCAGGGATCCAGCTCGTTGAAGCAGTTCCGGCGCTCCGCCCGGTAGTGCCGCGACAGGTCCGACATGCTCCAAAAGCCGATGTTGGCGTAGCCGAGCCGTCCCAACCGGCAGCCCGTCCCGGCTTCCAGAATGAAGACCGGGCGCACGGATGCGATCTTGCCGCGCGTCACGTGGGCGGAGGCGACTTCCGGATTCGCCCAGGCATAGGGACGAAAGCCCCCCGGAATGTCCGAGAAGTCGAAAAACACGTCGTCCGTCTCGTCGTTTCCGGCCGGCACGTTCGCCGCCCGCAAGAAAAGAGCACAAACCGCGAACCCCGCGGCGAAAACAATCTTTCGAAACCTCATGAACGCAAATTATACCAAATCCACGCCCTCCCTGGCAACCCCGAATAAAGACTGGCGTCTCCCGGAATTTTCATTGCCGGGGCCGACCAAACGATCCGTTCGCGGCAACAGAACCAAAATACTGCGGGGATTTGTCTCCGTCTCCACGAGAATCCGGTCCGGGCCACCCCTCCCGTCTCCAGAAGACGCCCGCGTCCTTTCTGCACGCGCGGCGGTTCCGGCG
>DJRS01000177.1:3516-6204 GCA_002440145.1 Verrucomicrobia bacterium UBA6354 | reverse complement strand
CGCGCCATGCCGATCGCGCACGCCATTTCCGTCGGATGGTGCGCATAGTCCGTATAGACTCCCGGCGCGAGCGGCTGGAAGCGCCGGTCGGGCAGGTCGCGGACGATTTCCGCGAGCGCGGCGAGTATGCGTCCGGGGGCGTGTCCCCGCCGCAGGGCGACTTCCATCGCCGCGCGCGCATTCAAACGATTGTGGGGCGCGAGCGCGGCGAACGCCGGCGCGTCCGGCAGAGGAGAGAGCGTCGGGACTTCTATGACGCCCTTCGCCCGGGCACGCGCCGCGTCGAAGCAGGCGCGGTAGTCCGCGCGCGTTTTGAAGTGGTCCGGGTGGTCATACTCGCAGTTCGTCACGACCAGCGTCGCCGCGGCATATTGCGCGAGCGTCCCGTCCGACTCGTCCGCCTCCACGACAAGCGGACCTTTCCCGGCGTGCGCGACCGGGAACGCGCCCGTCTCGCCGCCGATGGCCCAGGCTGGATCCTCCCCCAGTGCGCGCAGGAGCTTGGCGGTGAACGTCGCGGTCGTCGTCTTGCCGTGCGAACCGCAGACCGCGATCGTCTCGCGCCGAGCCGAAAGCGCGGCGAGGACCTGTCCGCGATAGAGAATCCGCCGCGCCGCCCGGAATTCCGGGTTGTCCGGGTGCACGGCCGGGGTGACGACGACATAGTCCGCCCCGACGACGTGCCGCGGGTCGTGCCCGGTCGCCACGGGGATGCCCTGCCGCGCCAGCCAGCGCGTCCGCGGCGTTTCGTACTTGTCGCAACCGTCGACCCGCGCGCCCAGATCCTTCAACAGAACGGCGAGGCCCGCCATGCCGACCCCGCCGATGCCTATGAGATGGATGCGCCTGCCTGCGACGTTCAAAGGAAGATGGACTTCGCCCGTTTGCACAGCTGTATCGCAATCCCCCACGGATCCCGCACAATCGCCATGTGGAACGCCGGATCCTCCAGCGTCAGCTTTTCGAGCGTGCCGCCCGCGGCAACAAGCCGCTCCGCGTCCGCCTTCACGTCCGCCGAGACGAAGGCGACATGCAGCGTCATCGCGTTCATCCGGCGGTAGTCGGGGGCGGCGGGCGTTTCGCCCGTGCGGTAGATCTCGACGCCCGCCGTGCCGGAATCGTCCAGCAGGAACGCCGAACCCGGCGCAGAACGGCGGAACCCGAGGTTCTCACACCACCAGGCGATGAGTTTCTCGGGCTCCGGCACGTCGAACGCGATGTGTTCGAGCTTCAAAGCGCTCAGCCTTCCGCTTCGAGCGCGGCGTCGACTTCGTCGGTCGTCTCCATGTTCGTGAAGACGTCCTGCGTGTCCTCGAGATCCTCGAGCATGTCCACGAACTTGTTGACCGCCTTCGCCTGCGCGAGGTCCGAGACCGTGGCCATCATGTTCGGGACGAGGCCGATGTTCGAATTCTCTTCGTCCACGGCAATGCCGGCGTTCTTGACCGCTTCGAGAACGGCCGTGAAGTCCGTGGGCTGGCACTTGACGGTGAAACCGTCGTCTTCCGCGACGACGTCTTCCGCGCCGCCCTCGAGCGCGATTTCCATCACCTTGTCTTCGGTGAGGCCTTCCGCCGCCGGGATGATGATCTGGCCGAGGCGATCGAAGAGACGCGAGGCGCTGCCCGGCTTGGCGAGTTCGAGACCGTTCTTCTTGAAGACGTTCGAGACTTCCGCCGCAGCGCGGTTCTTGTTGTCGGTCAGGACGGTCACGACGACCGCCACGCCGCCCTTGATGCCCTCGTACTGGGCGTCCACCAGCGCGGCGGACTCGAGTTCGCCCGTGCCCTTCTTGATCGCGCGCTCGATGTTGTCGTTCGGCATCTGCGCGGCCTTCGCCTTGGCGATGAGCGTGCGCAGGGTCGGGTTGTTCGCCGGATCCTTGCCTTTCGCCTTCACGACGATTGTGATTTCCTTGCCCAGCTTCGAGAAGATTTTACCCTTCTTCGCGTCTGCCGCGCCTTTCGCGCGCTTGATTGTCGCCCAGTGGCTGTGACCTGACATTTTATTCTCCTTGGATTACAGATTGAAAGTTTGTTTCGAAATCAGATTTTATGGCGGTAGGTGATGCGCCCCTTGCCCAGATCGTAGGGGGAGATTTCGACGGTGACCTTGTCGCCGATCGCGATCTTGATGAAAAACTTGCGCATCTTGCCCGAGATGTGCGCGAGGACTTCGTGCCCGTTCTCGAGACGCACTTTATACATAGTAGCCGGCAGAACCTTGGTCACGGTTCCCGTGACCTCGATCGCCTGATCTTCTTCTTTCGCCATTCGGTTTTACCTTATTTACACAAAAACAGTATAAAGTATACCAAAATCGGGACGATTGGGCAAGTGCAAAGTTTGGAAAATCGAAAAGCGAAAAGCGCATCCTGCCGCGAGACGCCCGGGACAGGCCTTTCCAAGGGATGGCGGGCTCGCCCGGCGGAACGAGAAAGCGGGGAAATGAAAGAAACCTCTCACGCCAGGACCGAAACCGCGAAAGGAAAAACCAAATGAGAATGTTCGGACTGCCGCCAAGAGGACTCAGGAAAATTTTCGACAAAATGTCACGCCACGCTTGCATTTTATCCCCCTAAGCGCCGCGCGGCGTCCCCAACTCTCGAATCGGAGACTTCGCCCGCGCACGCGGCAAATCCGGTTTTGTGCGCGCGAACCTTGTCCCTCGTCCGGACGCCGGGACGGC
>DJRS01000177.1:0-3309 GCA_002440145.1 Verrucomicrobia bacterium UBA6354 | reverse complement strand
CCCCCTTCCGCGTTATCCGTGTTATCCGTGTTATCCGCGGACTTTTCCCCGTCTATTTTGTCCACGGATTTACACGGATTGCGCGGATAGCCCGTCCCCCATCCGCGTTATCCGTGTTATCCGCGGACTCCATTTGTCCACGGATTCGCACGGATTGCGCGGATAGCCCGTCCCCTTCCGTGTCCATCCGTGTCATCTGCGGACTCTTCCCTGGATGCGCGGACAATCAAGTCTCGCGATACTTTGACTGTTCATCGAGCGCCCCTTCCGCAAATCCCAGTATATATTTCCATCAACTGCGTATAGTTGCTTTCGGGCGTGAACCGGCGCTCGTACGCCGCGCGCGCCGCCGTGCACATTGTCCGATAGGCGTCTTCAGGCAGGCGCAGGACGTGGACCAGTGCCTCCGCCAAGGCGTCCGCGTTCCCCGCTTCGAAAACGAAACCGGTGCGTCCGTTCTCGACAATGTCCGGCAGCGCCCCGAGATCGGACACGACGCACGGCGTGCCGGCGGCGAGTGCCTCGAGAATCGTCATCGGCATGCCTTCAAACCATTCACTGGGCAGGACGCAGCCGCGCGCGCGGGCCAGTTGCCGCCGGACCTCACCATTCGTTTTCTGTCCGGCGAAATCGACCGCGAGCCCCCGCGCCAGCCGTTCATAACGTGCGCGTGCATCGCCGTCGCCGATCAGCGTCAGCCTCACCTTCCCGGACTCCGCGGCCTTCATCCACTCCTCCACCCGGCGCCAGGCGGCGATCAGGGTCGCAAGGCCCTTTTCGTCGCTGAGGCGGCCGACATACACGATGTTCCCCCGGTCGCGCCACGCGCATTTCTCCGGGGAGGCCGCGTCACTTCGGATAAAGTTGGGTTTGACGGCGAGTTTGTCCGCCGGCAAGCCCGCCTTCACCATCTCGGTCTTCTGGAATTCGCTCAAGACGATGAAGCGCGCCACCCAACGCGGCAGACGGGCGCGGTAGAAGGAGATGGCCCCCGCCAGCGGAAGAGTCGCGAGGAGGCTGTGGCGGTAGCAGCGATGTGCGATCGCCGGACCTGCGCACCGCCTGTCGAGGCAGTCCGTGCAGACCTTGCCCGCCCGCATCGGTATGCCCGCCGCGCAAAACAACCGGTAGTTGTGCAACGTCATCACGACCGGCGCATAACGGGACGCCGCGCGCACGGCGAGGAGACTTATCAGCGGAAACATATTGTGGAAGTGGACGACATCCGGCCTGAACGCGCGGCAAACACGCGCCAAATCGCGCGCGGCGAACGGATTCCCGAGCACGCTGAACGCGCCCAAGATCTTGCCGAAAAGGCCACGCCTGCGAATCGCGTCCGAATGCCGCGTGAAGGTCTCCACGCACTGCCCTTGTGCACGCAGAAGCGCACATTCGGCTTCAAATACCGTGTTCTCCCCGCTCGGCGCGGAAGAGCCGTAGTAATTATGGACGAGCAATATGCGCATGGCGTTTCGTCAGTGGATCTTGCGCCAGACCCATTTCAAACGGTTCAAGAACGATCTGCTGAAAAGGTTGTCCTCTATCCATTTATCCAACCGCGCATTGGGGACGACGGCGTCCGGGGCGGCCGCGGGGATCGTCCAGTCCCGGGTCACGGCGGGCAGATCGTACGCCGTATTGGACGTGTGCGTCGCCTCCACCCCCGAAAGGCCGATGTTTTCCACCAGATTCACGGGCGGCAGGACGCACAGGCCGCGGTGCGCGAAATGCGTGAACGACCATCGGTATCCCCACGAGGAACGGACGTGCGTGAGAATGTAGCGCCAATATCCTTCCGCCCGCCACGAGCCGAGCCACTGTTTGAACAGATGTGCCCGGCACGCCTGCGGGAATCCCGCCAGATCCCTGTCGTTGAGCCGCCACGCCCGCCGCCATGTCGCCCAGCCCCAAATCATCGCGTATTTCGCAAAGGTGCAGTCGACATCCTGCCGGCAGAGCTGCGGACGCAGATTGGTTCCGCCCACGGACAGTACGCGCGGGTCGTCCCGGTAGCGCGCGAGCATCCGCTCCGCCCAGGGGAAGAACGCCGGCTCGGGGATGCAGTCGTCTTCCAGGAGGATCGCCTCTTCCTCGTTCTCGAACACCCAATCGAGGCCGGTCGTCACGCGCACGCGGCAACCGAGATTCGCCTCCGAAAAGTTCGTCTTTACCTCGCACGGCCAGGGCAGGTTCGACAGGAACGCGCGGCATGCCGCAACCTTCGCGGCATCGTCCGGACGCGTCGCGCGCGGTCCGTCGGAAATCAAGTAGACCTTCGGCGGACGGACCTCCGCCAGGCGCGCCACGAGCCGCTTGAGCGGCGCGAGGCGGTTGAAGAAAACGATTGCGACCGGTGTCGTCATGGATACTCCTTTCAAGTCGAGGCGTATTATACCATTTTTAACCGATAGATTCCATATCCTCTGCGGTCCCCTGCCGGACCGGACCGGGAACGCCCTGCCCACGCGCGCGATTCTCGACCGTGCAAGGAATGATTCAGCCGTATGGGGAATATAGCGGGGCGGTCCCCCGGTCTACATTTTCAGCATCCCTGCGCGGTTGACGCCCTACCTGTACGGAAACCGCCTTCTTCCGGCAAAAACAGGCAAATACCGGGGGGAAGCCCTGACGAGTCCGGGATGCCGCGACCGTCTTGTCCCCGGCGCGCGTTCAAAAGACCGCGGTCTTTTACCAAAGAGACCGCGGTCTTTTCTCCGTCGCGTGCCGATGCGCCGGATCCGGCCCGGTCTGCGGGCCTGTTGCAATGAGGGGGACGGGCAGACAAAAGGGATGGGAGACGCAGAGGGAATAGCCCCCCCTGCGCGTTCAGGACGCCGCGCGACGGCCGTACAGCCATGCCGACACGAGGGCCGTAAAGGGCGCCACGAGGACCAAGCCGAAACTGCCCACGAGCGTTTTGACGAGTTCCGCGGAGACAAGCGTCGAATTGAGGAAGTCCACGGGATGCGTCCCCTGCGCGGCAAAGACCATGAGGAGCGTCAAGTAGCCGCCGGAGTACGCCAGCAGAAGCGTGGTCGTCATCGTCCCGACCGCGCTTTGGACAGGATGCACAGGATGGGCAAGATTGGGGGACCTCTCCGCGTTCTGCATTCTCTGCATTTTCTGCACGGTTACTCCTCCTCTCTGCGTTCTCCGCGTGAGATGAATTTGGCCGTGTAGAGTTGTAGAATTGCAGATTAGGGGGCAGAGGGCCTAACGGGTTTCAACTTTTAGACAGGATGCACAGGATGGGCAAGATTGGGGGACCTCCCGGCAAAAGTTGGGGCCGGGCGCGCGAAGCCTTGGGCG
>DJRS01000171.1 GCA_002440145.1 Verrucomicrobia bacterium UBA6354 | reverse complement strand
CAACGGCATAGGCGTTCCGGCGGGACAGATTCAACTGCGATTTCCAGGCTTAACGAAGAATGGAGAATGCAGGCGGGAGGAGTCCCCCGATTTCGCGCCCGGTGAGAGGCCGCACGGGGCTACCCGGTCAGCGTCGCCGCCGCAGAAGCGTCCGTACGCGCGAACCGAAACACAGGAGCGACAAAGCCCCATAGGTTGCGATTCCAGCCAGCACGAGCATTCCCAAGGAGACTATCTCTCCGAATTTATCTCCTAGAGGAGCGAAAAGGGAACTTATCGCAGATCTCAAGAAATAGAGCACACTTGCCATGCCGACCGCCGCGAACAGCATGCGGACGATATCCGGCACATCCTGCACGAGTCCCAACGCTCCGTTTCGCCGGTGCGCCGCGCCAATCAGGAGCGCACACCCCGCCGCCGCGCAGACGACCGTGGACGCCGCCAGCCCCACATGCCGCCATTCGACCGGCAGCAGGAAGACCGCGAGGATATTCAGCGTCGCATTCAAGAAAACCGTCGCCACGGAGACGCGCAAGGGCGTGCGCATGTCGTTTTGGGCCTGGAACCAGGGAACGAACGACTTCTGGCATCCGAAGAATCCGAGTCCGAGCGCGTACACGGCGAGCGCCCGTGCCACCCGGACAGTCGCTTGCGCGTCAAAGGCGTTCCCTTCGTAGATGACGCGCACGATTTCCGGCGCGAGGACGCACAGCCCCGTCGCGGAAGGGATCATGACAAAAAGGAGGGTGCGGAGCGACTGCCGCAGGATGGTCTGGGCGGCAGCCTGGTCGCCGCGCGCGAAATGCCCTGCAAAAGTCGGCAAGAGGACCGTGCCGAAGGCCACGCCGATCACCCCGAGCGGGAGGTCCATCAGCCGTTCGGCATACCCGATTACACCCGCCGCCCAGGGCGCGGCTATCTGCCCGAGAACCTGGTCCAACATGTAGTTTATCTGGACAGCTCCCGCGCCTAACGCCGCGATGCAGGTATTGCGCCAGACAAGACGAACCGGCGGCGAACCCCAGCCCCTGAAGGTAAAGCGGGGCGATATGCCGCGCCGGCGCATGCAGACGAACATGAACGCCATTTGCGCCGCGCCCGCCAGCAAAATCGCCCAGCACACGAAAACGACGCGTCGCGAGAGGGGCCAGTCCCCCAAAAAGAGCAGAACGGCAAGCGCCGCGATCCAGAAAACGTTGAGCATGCTGGGCATGAACGCCGCGGCCTTGAACTTCCCCATCGCGTTCAGGACGCCCATGCCAAACGCCGCGCCGCAGATAAACAGCATATAGGGAAGCAAAAGGCGCGTCAAACGCAAGATAAGTGCGGTCCGCCGGCAGGCTTCCGAATTCGCCGCGAACCCCCAGGGGGCGTAATCCAATGCCATTGAAAGCCCCGCAACGGCCAGCAGAACCGCGGCGCCCAGCATGAGAAACGCCATCGTCAGAACGGCGCGCGCCAAAGCTCGCGCCTTCTCCAGCCCCTCTTTCTCCAGCTCCCCTTTGAAAACAGGCACGAACGCCGCGGTCAACGCCCCTTCGCCGAAAAGCTTGCGCGCCATGTTGGGGATCGCGAAAGCGAGCGTGAAGGCGCTCTGTTCCACTCCCGCCCCGATCAGACGCGACTGCAACATTTCGCGCACGAGCCCCAACACGCGCGAAAGCGAAGTCAGGGCGCCGACCGCGAATGTGCTGCGCAGGAAACTCACTTCTTGTGCGCGGCTTCTTTTTTGGCTTCCGCGGCGGCCTTCGCCTGCTCCTTGGCCAGCGCGGTCCACTCCGCCATCTTCGCCTTCATTTCCGCCGCGTCCTCGGGATACGAGACGCAAAACTGCTTGGCCAGCTTGATGGCGCGCGCCGCATGGTAATCGGCGAGCGTCTCGATCTCTTCCTTTATCTCGGATTTCGAAGTGTCAAGCGCGGAGAGGATGGATTCCGCCTCCGAAGCCTGCTCCTTTATCACGTCGGAGGCCGACTTCGCTTCGCCTTTTTTGATGTCGGAACGGAGTTTTTTGACGACATTCTTCAGCGGCTTTCCGAGCACGAGAGACTTCTCCAGGCTGCGGTACTTGCTTTTCTTGTCCAATTCCATGTCGCCCAAAAGCGCGTAAGGCTTGCCGACTTCGCCCAGAGCATTGACGAGCGCCTCCGTCGCCGCCCGGTCGTTTTGGTTTCCGTAGAGCACTTTGCCGCGCGGATTCAGGACGAGGAACCCAAAGCGAGTCGTGGATTGGGCGTCCGCCATATCCAGCTTTTCATAGACGGAGAATGTGAGCTTATGCTCCTTGATCAACTTCTTGGCTTCGTCCAGGTTTCCCGAGACGGAGCTGACGAACACGCAATGTTTGGTTTTATAGGCGTCCCAAAGCGCTTCCACGCGCGGCAGAATCGCCTCGATATTCTCGTGGCCCGGCTGCCAGTAGAAGACGCAAACCACGTTCCCGACAAGATCGGCTTCGCGATACTTGGGGCCGGAGACCCAGTTCTTGTCCGTGAGATTCTGCCAGAGCGGGGCTGCGAACCCCGAACTGAACATTGCGCACAATGCAGCAAATACGATTGCCTTCTTCATCTGTTTCTCCTGTCTTTCGGGAAATCCTCTGAAACTGGCGGAGGGAGAGGGATTCGAACCCTCGATACGGAGATTAGTCCGTATGGCGATTTAGCAAACCGCTGCCTTCAGCCACTCGGCCATCCCTCCGCTAGGGAATCGAAAGCGATTCACAACGTTGGTGTATATTATATCACACTCTCTGCTCGCCGTCAATGAAGACCGCTGCAGGTTTCCAGGTTTTGGGATTTATGACCACCAAATCGGCCGCAAAACCCTTCTCGACCCTGCCGAGCCGGTCGCCCCACCCGTGTTCAAGCGCCTGATTCCAGGACGTCGTGCGGACGAGATTCTTGAGCGGAATGCCCGTAATCTCGTGCACGTTCTTGAGCCCGTCGCCCATCCAGAGCGTGGAACCCGCCAGATTGCCGCCTTTCACAAGGCGCGCCTCGCCCTTCTCGAGCCGCACGTCCAGACCTCCCATTTTGAAGGAGTACCCGTCCGGACAGTGCGAACAGCGGAGGGAGTCGGTTATCATCTGGATGGACGCGAGCGGACGCTTCGTGAAAATCAACCTCAGCATGTCCGGACAGAGGTGGATCTTGTCGCAGATGACTTCCGTCGCCAGGTCGTCCAGCAGGAATCCCGCGCCGACCATGCCGATTTCGCGGTGGTGGAGGGGCGTCATCTGGTTGCAGAAATGCGTCAAATGCCGCAGACCGTTCTTGTAGGCCGGCATGAATTCCGCGAGTTTGGCCGCCGTATGCCCGCAACTGGGGACGATTCCATTCTCCAGGCACTCCCTGGCGAACGTGGCGCCGCCCTCCATCTCGACCGCATAGGACACCTGAAGCACGGGGAAGACATTCGCGATTTCCTCGACTTCCTTGAAGGAAGGCTTGCGCACGTAAACCGGATTCTGCGCTCCGCAACACTTGCCGTTGATGAACGGACCTTCCAGATGGATTCCGGGAACCTTGCAGAACGGCGAACCCGCCTCCACATAGGCTTTCGCGTTCGCCGCGGAACGCATCAGCT
>DJRS01000107.1 GCA_002440145.1 Verrucomicrobia bacterium UBA6354 | reverse complement strand
ATCCCGCACCTGGGCGCCTCGACGGAAGAGGCCGAAGACAACTGCGCGGTCATGGCCGTCAAGGAAATGCGCGACTACCTCGAGAACGGCAACATCGCCAACTCGGTGAACTATCCGGCCTGCACGCTCGGGCCGGCGACGAAAGCCGGGCGCATCGCGATCTGCCACGGCAACGAGGCGAACGTGCTGGGGTCGTTCACGTCCATCCTGGGCGAGGCGAAGATCAACATCAGCGCGGTCGCGAACAAGTCGCGCGGCGAAATCGCGTACACGCTGATCGACACGGACACGCCCGTGCCGGCGGACATCGCGGCGAAGCTGGCGGCGAATCCCGCGGTCGTCCGCGTGCGCGTCATCAAGTAGGGGCGGGAGTCCGGGCGCATGGGATACGCGAAGAGGAGTGCGGCAGGCCGGGCCGGCGGGAACGTTCCCGCCGCGGCGGCCGCGTCCGCCCCGCGCGCGTCCGTTCCGCCTCCGGCCGCCGCGCCGCGTCCGTCCATCTGGAACATGAAACTGGGCGGCGGGAAGTCGCGCACGAAGATGAAGCGCACGGAGGTTTTGCTTTTCACCTCCGAACTGGCCGATCTGATCGAGGCGGGCATGACGCTGGGGCAGGCGTTGCAGGCTTTGGCGGCGCAGGGCGAAGAGGGTAGCGGGCAGCGGTACGTCTGCCGCGACCTGTGCGAGCGGATCGTGCGCGGCGAAAACTTCTCGAGCGCCCTCGCGCGGCACCCGGACACGTTCGAGCCGCTCTACGCGAACATGATCCGCGCGGCGGAGGCGTCCGGCGCGATGGTGGAGGTTCTGCGGCGTCTGGCGGACCATTACGAGCGTTTCGACAACATGCGCGGCAAGATCAAGAGCGCGCTCAGCTATCCGGCGATCGTGCTCGTGTTCGGCGTTTTCGCCGTCATCGCCGCGCTGGTGTGGATTATCCCGAAGTTCCAGAAGGTGTTCGATTCGATGGGTGCGACGCTGCCGCTTCCGACGCGCATTCTGATCGGGATGTCCGACGCGTTGACGGGCTACGGCTGGCTGATGGCGATCGCGCTCGCCGCGGCCGTCTGGTGGTTCGGGAAATGGAAGAAGACGCCGGCGGGCCGCCTCAAGGTGGACGGCTGGAAGCTGCGCGCGCCGCTCGTCAAGGGCATCGTCGCGAGCGGCGCGTATTCCGCGCTCGCCTATACGCTCAAGACGCTGCTTTCCAACGGCGTGGACGTCCTGCAGGCGCTGAGGATAGCGGAGGAGACGTGCGGGAACGCCGTCATCGGCGCGGCGCTCGGCGACGCCCGGCGGCGGGTGACGGACGGCACGTCCATTTCGGGGCCGCTCGCGGCGAGCGGGGTGTTCCCGCGCATGATGACGGACATGCTCGCCATCGGCGAACAGGCGGGCGACATGGCCTCCTCGCTCGAGCATATCGGCGTGCGGTACCAGAAAGACATGGACCGCAACATCGCGACGTTCACGAACGCGCTCGAGCCGATACTCATCGTCGTCATCGCCGCGATGGTCGGGTTCGTGGCGGTGTCCATTCTCATGGCGGTGTTCCAGGTGTCCGCCACGTTGGGCTGACAAGGAGGCGTCCGGATGGGAAGGAAGGCATTTTCGGGCAAGGGCGGAATCGACGAAATCGGCAAGAAGATCGGGAATCTCGGTCTCCTGCGCGCGATGGGGGCCTACAATTGGGCGCTCAAGCCCTGCGGGAGCGTTTTCCCCTATTTCTGCATCGTCACGATCCACGACAAAGGCTACGTGCGCGCGCGCATCTCGTTTCTTGAAGGCTGGCAGACCATGCACGACTACGTCCGCATGCGCTTCGAGCCCGACAGCGGCTACTATGTTTCGCAGACGGAATTGCCGCAGTTCGAGGTCGCGTACCTGCGCACCGGGAAAATAGTCGCCACGCGGCACGATCCGGGATGCTTGCCCTGGTACTTGACGCCCCGGCAGGAGGGGCTTGTGCGGCGGATGCTGTGGGAGACGTACGGCGTCATGCTGCGCATCGAGAACGACCGGTCTCTCGTCTTGAAGCACGCCGACGAGCGGGCCCTGTTCGCGCGCGTCGAGACGTCGCCGGGCGTATGGCGGGATGCGCCGATGACGATTCCGGAGCCGCCGCCCTACGAAGAGCGCGTGCCGGTTCCGCAGGACCTGCTCAAGCGCGCGCAGAGCCTGCCCGTGGACAAGGACTGGAAGGTGGCGGTCGACCTGCGCTACCTGCCCGACAGGTTGACCGAAGACGCGCCGCCGCGCGTCTGCTACGCCATCCGGGCCGTGGATCTGGCCGAAAAGACGCGCCTGATCGACGACGGCGCTTTCGTCGACATGCTGAACGGCGGGCTCAAGACCATCTGGCTCGACGCGCCCGTGCGGATATTGGAGCGTCTTGTCGAGCGGGGGCGGCTCCCGGGGGAGATACGTGTCGTTTCGGCGCGTTTGTTCCGTTTTCTGCGCCCGCTGTTCCTGGAATTGCCGGTCAAGCTTTCGAAACGGAAGTCCATCCCGGTCCTGGAAGAACATTTCAGGGCGTAGGGATTTCGTCTTTGCGATTGGAGAAACAATGGAAAACAGCAACGAAAAGAGACAGATAGTGGTCACGAGCGCCTTGCCGTATGCGAATGGCGACATCCATCTCGGGCACCTGGTCGAGTACATCCAGACCGATTTCTGGGTCCGCTACCAGAAACTGCGCGGCAACGCGTGCGTGTACGTCTGCGCGGACGATACGCACGGCACGCCCATCATGATCCGCGCGCGCAAGGAGGGAATCTCGCCCGAGGAGCTGATCGCCCGCTCGCATGCGGCGCATCTGAAGGACTTCACCGATTTCCAGATCGCGTTCGACAACTACTACACCACGAATTCGCCGGAGAACAAGGAGCTTTCGGAGCGGTTCTACGCCGCAATGGAGAAGAGCGGCGCGATCACGCGCAAGGTGACGCCCCAGCTCTACTGCGAACATTGCAAGATGTTCCTTCCCGACCGTTTCGTCAAAGGCGTCTGCCCGAAGTGCGGCGCGCCGGGGCAGTACGGCGACAGCTGCGACAAGTGCGGCGCGACCTACGGGGCGGAGGAACTCGGGAATCCCGTCTGCACGACCTGCGGTTCGACGCCGGTCGTCAAGGATTCGGAACATATCTATTTCGAGCTCGAACCGCAGCACGCCTACCTCGAGAAGTGGATTCCGGAGCACACGACGAGCGACGTCTCGAACAAGCTGCTCGAGTGGTTCAGGGAGCCTTTGCGCGGATGGTGCATCTCGCGCGACGCGCCCTATTTCGGCTTCGAGATCCCCGGCTGCAAGGGCAAGTATTTCTACGTCTGGGTGGACGCGCCGATCGGCTACATCGCGAGTCTGCGGAATTGGTGCGCGAAAAACGGCAAGGGCGACCTCTGGAACGACCCGAAGACGGAAATCTACCATTTCATCGGCAAGGATATCATCCGCTTCCACTGCCTGTTCTGGCCGGGCATGCTGCATACGGCCGGCTACAAGGGGCCGGACAAGGTGTTCGTGCACGGCTTTCTGACGGTGAACGGCGAGAAGATGTCCAAATCGAAGGGAACCTTCGTGAACGCCCGCACGTATCTGGATCATCTGCCGCCGGAAGCGTTGCGCTACTACTACGCGGCGAAACTGGGCGGCACGACGGACGATCTGGACTTGAATCTCGCCGATTTCGTGCAACGCGTCAATTCCGATCTGGTCGGCAAAATCACAAACATCGCTTCGCGCGGCGGTCAGATGCTGCAGAAAAAGCTTGGGGGACGTCTCGGGACGCTGGACGCCGAAGGTCGTGAACTTGTCGCGAAGTGCCGCGCGGCGGGCGAAACGATAGCGAAATTCTACGAGGACCGCCGTTTCAACCAGGTCGTGGTCGAGATCAGCCGTCTGGCCGACGCGGCGAACGAATATTTCGACCGCCGCGAGCCCTGGAAGACGGTGAAGACCGACGCCGAAACCACGCGCACGACGTTGACGGCCGCGCTGAACGCTTTCCGCCTCATGGCCATCTATCTGCAACCCATCCTGCCGGTTTATGCCGAAAAGGCGCGCCGGCTGTTTGGCGAGACGGCCTGGACGTGGGGCTCGACGCGCGAGACGCGCGAAGACTGCGAGATCGGCGCCTACGAGTATCTCGCCAACCGCATCGATTCCAGGCAAGTCGAGGCCATGATAGCCGCGGCGACCGTCAAACCCGCCGATTCGGGCGAGGTGGCGCACGAGTCGCGCGCGAGCAAGAACAAGGCGAAAACAACGCCTGCCGCGCCCGCGCCCAAGCCCGAAATCGCCTTCACCGACTTCGAAAAGCTGGATCTGCGCGTCGGGACCGTCGTGAGTTGCGAGACCGTGCCCAAGAGTTCGAAACTGCTCAAGTTCGTGCTGGACGCGGGCGCGCTTGGCAAGCGCACGATTTTCTCGGGCGTCCGGCAGGCCTACCCGGAACCGGACAAGCTGGTCGGCCGGGAGGTCGTTTTCGTCGCGAACCTCGCTCCGCGCAAGATGTCCGTCGGCGTTTCGGAGGGCATGATCCTCTTCGCGGGCGAGCCTGGCGTGAACGGCGGCGTTTTGTCGCCGGTCTCGCCGGCCGGGCCGGGCGTGCCGGCGACCTGAAGAACGGGGGCGTACGCCGCACAGCGCGAGAAGGGGGATTCGAGAGCGATGGCTGCTTTGAAAGTTGTCATGACAATGGCGTGGGCGCTGGCCGCGGCGGGCTTCGCCTGGTATGCGGCAAGCGTGGCGCGCGAAGTGACGTACGTGACGCTCGCCGACGGACGCCGCCAGGCGCGCGCGTTGCCGCTGGCGTTCAAGCTTCTCCTGCCGTACGTGGGGAACCTCGACCGTTTTCTGGACCGTCCTTTCTTTGCGCGCGCGATCGAAAAGAACGGCAGGGATCTTGTCTCGGCCGGATTCGAGGGGCTCCTCTCGGGGCGCGAGTTTGCCGCGTTGCAGATTCTGTGTCCTGCCGTCGCGGGTGTCGCATGGAGCGTTCTCGTATGCGGACTGGGCGCGATACTGCCGCGTTCGCCGTTCGCGGACGCAGGCTTCCCGCTCTGTCTGGCCGGGCTCGCGCTCTTTGTCCTCCAGCCCCGCCTGTGGCTGCGCAGCGCGCTCCGCCGGCGGCAGGAGGCGATCGCAAAGGCCCTCCCGTTCGTGCTGGACCTGCTGACGCTCTCCGTCGAAGCGGGCATGGATTTCATGGGCGCCCTGCAGCGCAATTGCGCCTCGCGGAGGATGGATCCCCTGAACGAGGAGCTTTTGCGCATGACAAAAGAGGTGCAGGTCGGACTTTCGCGCCGCGCGGCGCTCGCCAACATGGCCAAACGCGTCGGCCAGCCCGATTTGAAGGCCGTCGCTTTCGCGCTCGTGCAGGCCGACGAATTGGGCGTGTCGATCGGTTCGGTTTTGCGCATACAGGCGGAACAAATGCGCGACCGGCGTTTCGACCGCGCCGAGAAGCTAGCGCACGAAGCGCCGACGAAAATGCTCGGGCCGTTGATGCTCTGCATCTTCCCCGCCGTATTCATCATTTTGCTCGGTCCCATCTTGGCGCAGGCCTCCAAAGGCCTGCTGTAGACGGGGCGTCCAAGAAAGGAGTGTGCCAGACCATGGACAGGAAGATAGAATTGGTTCAAATCTCAGGCGCGGGCGCCGGACGCCGTTGTGCGGTTCCCGGGTCGGGCTTGCGCATCGGGCGCGCGTCGTCCAACGATTTGTGCATTCCCGACGAGGAACTTTCGCGCAACCATTGCCTGATCGAATTCGCCGCGGAAGAGCCGCGTATTGTGGATCTGGCTAGCGCGAACGGAACCTACGTCAACGGCGTCGCGGTCAAGTCCGAGCCATGCGCGTTGCATGCGGGCGACGTGATCGAGATCGGCGAAACGCGTCTGCGCGTGGTGGATGCGGGCGCGGAGGCCCAGTCTGCCACGGTCGATCTCGGCCTCGAGCCGCAAGCGGCTGGCGGGAATGCTCCGGAGACCGCGCCGTCCAAGCCGTCCGGGGGGCGCCGCGCACCCTGGATGCAGGCGATTCTGTGGGGGCTCGGGCTCCTTGTCCTGGCCGGCGCGGGATGGTTCTTCCTGTTCCCGCCTGAGCGCGAAACGGAGTCTCCCGGCGAGCATGCGCGGCAACTTCCGCTTGCGGGCGTCCAGAACGGCTTTTTCGCCCTTTACTACGAGAACGTCGAAGCCGACGGCTCGCACATCTTCCGCTATCAGATGACTATCGGTCCGGACGCCGTCCTGCGGGTCGTGAGCGATGATGTGCCCGGCGAGAACCGCCATGTCGACAAGAGCGCGAAATTGTCGCCGGAGTCCCTCGCGCACGTGGACGCCATTTTCAAGACGGCCGGCTGGCCGGAGCTGGACGCCGTCTACAGCGGCGTGGCCGTCTCGGAGGCGAACGAGCTGAAGTCGAGGCGCGTGCGCGTCGTGCGCGACGGAGGCGTGAAGGACGTGCTGGTCGAGAATGTCCCCGAACCGGCCGCGTTCACCGCCGTGCGCGAAGCGCTCGAGACGTTTTCGCGCAACGAGCTCGGAATCTGGGCGATACAGTATTCGCGCGAGAAACTGGTCGAACTCAGCCTCGCCAGCGAAGAAACGGGCGACATGAAATGGGATGAGCGCGATGTCGAATACGGCAATCTCGGCGCGGCAATCCAGGCGTACAGGGAGTCGTTGTTCTATTTGGAGACGGTCGACCCCAAGCCGCCGCATTTTGCCGGGGTGAAGGTCAAGCTCGAGAGCGCCGAAGCCGAGTTGGACGGCCGCTACCGTGAACAGCGCTTCCTCGCGAACAAGGCGATAAATCTCGGCGATTGGGCGGAAGCGCGCGCGCAATTGCGCGTTTTGTGCGACTTGATTCCCGACAAAGGCGATCCGCGGCACAAAGAGGCGAACGCCAAACTGATCGAGATTGACAGCCGCCTGCGTGCGGCGAAGAAAGGCGGTGCGAAATGAAAAAGACGGCATTCATTCTGGCGGGTCTGGCGGCCGCGATTCTGGGGATGCCCGCCCGGGCCGATTCGCGGGCCGGGCGCGTCGATTTCCGCAGTTCCCCGAAAGGCGCGAAAGTCCTTGTTGACGGCAAGGTGCGCGGCCAGACGCCGCTTCGGCTGTTCGACATCCGTCCCGGAAACCACCATGCGACGCTGCTCCTTCCGGATTACGAGCCGGCGGAACTCTTCTTTACCGTCCAGGAAGGCGCGTATTCGTCCCAGTATGCGGAGCTTGTTCCCGTAAAGGGGCTTCTCCTTCTGCAGTCCGAGCCTGCCAAATGCGACATTTCCCTGGACGGTCTTTCCCTGGGCACGACGCCGCGTCTTGTCACTTCGCTTGACGCCGGCGGCACGTACCGGCTGCTTCTGCAGAAACCGGGTTGGCAATCGCGCACGGTGGAAGTCAAGTTCGACGGACGCACGCCGCTTGTCAAAAAGGAGACGCTCCTGCTGGACAGCGGCACCCTGCAGATCACGAGCGACCCGGAAGGCGCATCCGTCACGGTAAACGGCATTGCACGCGGCAAAACGCCGCTCCTCGTCAAGCGCATCCCCAAGGGGCGCGCCACGGTCACGCTGACGCTGGACGGCTATGCCGAGGAAGTGCGCGAATTCGCGTTGAACGCGGGCGAGAGCCAGAATGTGTTCATACGGCTTGAAGGCTTGCCGGGCACGCTCAGGATCGCGACGGTCCCCGAATCCGCGCGCATTTACGTTGACGATGTCGCGCAGGGGAAGGGTGCGTGCGCATTGAACGGGCTCCGGCCGGGATCCTACACGGTGCGCGCCGAGTTGGAAGGCTACGGAACGGTCGAAAAGCCCGTTCGCGTGGGGAACGGCCAAACGGTCGTCGAGGAACTTCGTCTGCGCAACGTGATGGGTGGTTTCGACGTCCGCACGTCTCCGAGCGGCGTCAAGATCTATCTGGATGGGCGGTACTGCGGCCTTTCGCGTTCGTCCGACCCCTCCGCCACGCTGAGCGACCTTCTTCAGATCCCCAATGTCAAGGAGGGTGAACACACGCTGCTCGCCAAGGCGGAAGGCTACGCCGAATATGCGCGCGTCGTAAAGGCGGAATCTTCGCGCATCCTGCCGCTCAAGATAACCATGCGGCGCATCTTCACGCCCGACATCGAGCTTGAGACCGATACCGGAACCTATCGCGGCGTTTTGCTCGGACAGGACGAGACGTCTCTGCAGGTCGAGGTGGCGCTCGGCGTTTCGCGTACCTTCATGCGCGAAACCGTCCGCCGTGTCACACCCCTGTCCGCGGGAAACACGAAATACGAAAACGCAAAGTGAAAAAGCGACTGGACGTGCTGCTCGTGGAGAAGGGCCTGTGCGAAAGCCGCACGCGCGCCCAGGCACTGGTCCTGGAAGGCAAGGTGCGTGTCGCCGGGCAAGTCGAGACGAAGGCGTCGCGGCAGATCGACCCCGCGACCCCCGTCGCGATCGACGCCCCTCCCCGCTTCGTCTCGCGCGGCGGCGACAAGCTGGAAGGTGCTTTCGCCTACTTCGGACCGCTCGGGCTGGAGGCGAAAGGAAAGACGTGTCTCGACGTCGGATCTTCGACGGGCGGTTTCACGGACTGTCTTCTGCAGCACGGCGCGCGCAAGGTGATGGCGGTCGACGTCGGGACGAACCAGCTCGCCTACAAGCTTCGCGTCGACCCGCGCGTCTGGGTGCGCGAAAACTTCAACGCCCGGAACATGCGCGCGGCCGACTTGCCCGACGTGCCCGTTCTCGCCGTGACCGATGTCTCTTTCATCTCGCTCAAGCTCATCCTGCCGCCGATCGCCGACGTCCTCGCCCCGGGTGGCGAAGCGGTCGCGCTCATCAAACCCCAGTTCGAAGTCGGGCGCGGCCATGCGCCGGGCGGACTCGTCCGGGACGAGAACCTGCGTATCGCCGCGCGCGACGGCATTGTGGCCTTTGCCCGCGAAACGCTCGGGCTCGAACTCCTCGGTCTGCGCGAGTCCCCCGTCCGCGGCAAGGAGATGGGGAATATCGAATATTTGTCCTATTGGAGGAAACCGGAATGATCGCCAAGTTTGTTTTGGACAAGAAACGCGAAGGGCGGGCGCTCGGCTCGGCCGAAATCCGCGACTTCGTCGAGGGTTACACCCGCGGCGAAATACCCGACTACCAGATGAGCGCGCTCGCGATGGCGATCTGCTGCCGCGGCATGAATGCACGCGAGACGGCGGATTTGACGGATGCGATGATGTGCTCGGGCCGGTGTCTCGCCTGGGACGTCCCGACTGCCGACAAGCACTCCACGGGCGGCGTGGGCGACAAGCTTTCCCTCGTCATCCAGCCGCTTGCCGCCGCGTGCGGCGTTTCGGTGCCTTCGTTGACTGGGCGCGGACTCGGCATCACGGGCGGGACGGCCGACAAGCTCGAGTCGATCCCCGGCTACAACGCGGCGCTTTCGCTGGATGACTTCCGCCGCGTGGTCGGGGAGACGGGCGTCTCGATGACGGTGGCGACGGATGAAATCGCGCCGGCCGACAAGAAGCTTTATGCGTTGCGCGACGTCACGGGAACGGTCGCGTCCATTCCCTTGATCGTCGGCTCCATTCTCTCCAAGAAACTTGCGGAGGGGGCCCACACGCTCGTCTTCGACGTCAAGTTCGGTCGCGGCGCCTTCATGAAAACGCCCGAAGAAGCCCGTGAACTCGCGGAAGCGCTCGTGCAGGGCGCCCGGGCGGCGGGGCGCAAGTCCGCCGCGCTCTTGACGAATATGGATGCGCCCCTCGGCTATGCCGTCGGCAACGCCAACGAAGTGGCGGAGGCGATCGTCCTTCTGAAAAATCCTCCGCCGAACCTCGAGCCAATCGCCGCGCTTTGCGTCGAGTTCGCCGCGCGCATGGTCGCTCTCGAGAAGGGGCTTCCGTTGGACGCCGCCCGCGATCTCTGCCGCGTGCGTCTCGCGGACGGTTCGGCCTATACGAAATTCGCCGCGATGGTCGCTGCGCAGGGAGGCGATCTGGACGCTTTCGAGCGCCGCTTCGCCGGTCCTGTCGCCAAGTTCTGCGTCCAGGCGCCGCGTTCGGGCCATGTCGCGGCGATCGACGCCGAGAAAGTCGCGCGTGTCGCGCTTAAGCTGGGGGCGGGACGGGAAAAGGCGGGCGACCGGATCGATCCGCGTGCGGGCGTGACGCTGGCCGTGCGGCTGGGCGACCGTGTCGCGACGGGATCGCCGCTCGCGACGCTCGAAACCTCCGCAGGCCCCGAGGGGCTCGAAAGCGCCGCGGCGGAACTCCTGAAGGCCTTCGCTTTTTCGGCGGACCCCGTTCCTGCGCAGCCCCTCGTCCTCGCCGCTATTGATTGAACGCCCGAATGTGGTATAATAGTCCAAAAAGATGAGCATCCAAAGACAGAGCGACGAGCTGAATACGCGCAATGCCGCGTTCGACAACCGATTGCGGCCATCCGACTTCTCCGGCTTCGTGGGGCAAGCCAAGGTGCGCGACCGCCTTATGCTGGCGGTCGAAGCGGCGAAGAACCGCGGCGAATCGCTCGACCATGTGCTGTTCTCGGGCCCGCCCGGACTGGGCAAGACGACGCTTTCCTACATCCTCGGCGAGGCGATGGGCGTGCACGTCAAGACGACATCCGGACCCGTCATCACGAAGCCCGGCGACCTGGCGGGTCTTCTGACCTCGCTCGAGCCCGGCGACATCGTCTTCATCGACGA